>WREN01000317.1 GCA_009779295.1 Oscillospiraceae bacterium
ATTGTGAATTATTACATTGATGACATGGAAAATTATAATTATGAAACAAGCGGTACAAACGACTTTTATAAAAAAATACTCAAGAACTCGGATGAAAAATGGGCTGGCGGACTCAGATGGATACATGGCGAAGAGTCTTTATAAATTAACCTACAAAATATCACGAAAGCAGGAACGATTAAAAAATGAAAACAGCGTTAATCACAGGCGCGTCGCGCGGCATCGGCAACGCCGTCGCCGCTCAATTGGCGAAAGAAGGCTACTCTATTGCGGCGGTTGGAACTTCAAACGAAGCCGATATATCAACAAACCTTGAAAATATCAAACAATATCAAACCAAGTTTTGTTATATTCAGGGTAACATCGCGTCGGCTGATGACCGCAAACGTATCGTAGAATCCGCGATAAATCATTTCGGCGGCATTGATGTGCTCGTCAACAATGCAGGCGTTGCGCCGAAAATCCGCACGGATCTGCTCGAAATGACAGAGGAAAGCATGGATCACGTGCTCGGAATCAACCTAAAAGGGACGTTTTTCCTATCACAAATCGTCGCAAAACAGATGATAAATCGCTCAAATTCGCCTAAAATCATCAACATTTCGTCGATTTCTGCTTACACTTCATCCACTCAACGTGCGGAATATTGCATATCGAAAGCGGCTGTCAGCATGATGACAACCCTATTCGCCGACCGTTTGGCGGAATTTGGGATCCGCGTTTACGAAATTCGCCCGGGTATCATCGAAACCGATATGACTTCCAAAGTCAAAGACAAGTACGACCGCTTAATAGATGACGGTCTCACGCCGATTAAACGCTGGGGTCAGCCGCAGGACGTTGCGGACGCGGTTTCGGTATTGTGTTCAGGAAAGCTGGATTTCTCAACCGGCGAAGTCATCAACGTTGACGGCGGATTCCACATCAGGAGGTTGTAAATGGATATACCTATTCATCGTTTTAATACCGTTGTTGTAGGCAGCGGCGCGGCGGGACTAAACGCCGCCGACTGCCTATACGAATTTGGACAGACGGATATCGCTATCGTTACCGAAGGAATGAACATGGGTACTTCGCGGAACACGGGTTCGGACAAGCAGACGTATTACAAACTGTCGTTCGCCGGAGATTCGGTTATGCAAATGGCGCGGGATTTGTTCGACGGCGGCTCAATGCACGGTGACATCGCGCTCATCGAGGCCGCGACGTCGCCGCGTTCGTTTTTTAAATTGGTGGAGCTTGGCGTACCGTTCCCGCACAACCGTTACGGCGAGTACGTTGGCTATCAAACCGATCACAGTTCAAGTCAGCGCGCCACATCAGCCGGACCGCTGACGTCAAAATTCATGACGGAATGCCTTCAGTCGGAGGTTTTGAGAAAAGGTATAAAAGTTTTCGATGGCTTTCAAGTCATTGCGATAATCACGAACGACGGTAGCGCCATAGGCTTACTGACATTACATCAAAATCAATTCACGTTGTTCAACTGCACGAACATCGTCTATGCGACGGGAGGTCCGGCGGGCATGTACGCGAAATCTGTTTATCCGGAGAGCCAAACCGGCGCGTCGGGCGCGGCGTTTGAGGCAGGCGCGCGCGGAATAAATCTTACCGAATCGCAGTACGGTATAGCTTCGATTAAATTCCGGTGGAACTTGTCCGGCACGTATCAGCAAGTCCTGCCACGGTACATTTCCACGAATCAGGACGGAACGGATGAGAGGGAATTTTTGGACGGAATCCCCCCTGTCAGCTACACCGCCAACAAAGTTGGCGATGCTGACATTCCCCCTTTAGCAAGGGGGGCAAGGAATAACAAGTACCTCTCGTCCCACTTGCTAAAGGGGGGTGGCGCAAAGCGCCGGGGGGATTCTTTCCTGAATGCTATCTTTCTTAAAGGGTATCAATGGCCGTTTGACCCGCGGAAGATCGATGGTTCTTCACGGATTGACTTGCTCGTTTATGAAGAAACGCAGATTAAAAACAGAAGAGTTTATTTAGATTTTACGCGAAATATCGGCGACTTTTCAAAATTGAACAAAGAAGCATACGACTATTTGGACAAGTCGGGCGCGTTATTCGGGACGCCTGTCGAACGGCTCAAAAAGATGAACCGACCGGCATATGAATTGTATTTGAACAACGGTATTGATCTCGAAAAAGAATATCTGGAGATCGATGTTTGCGCGCAGCACAACAACGGCGGGCTTGTCGGCAATATCTGGTGGGAAAGTAATATCAGGCATCTCTTCCCTGTCGGCGAAGTGAACGGTACGTTCGGTGTGTACCGTCCGGGTGGCAGCGCGTTGAATTCGACGCAGACGGGAAGTTTAAGAGCGGCACAGTATATATGTAAGAATTATAATCAAGAACCGTTAAGCAACGATGAGTTTGTTTCAGCGGCGAACGATGTGGTAGCAGAGAAAATAAATTTCGCAAACAAAATTCTGTGCGATACTTCAAACGTTACAGAGTTAAGAACCGTTATGCAAACGCGGATGACGCAAGTCGGCGCGCATATTCGTTCGTTAGTTGGAGTTGAGAAAGCTATACGCGAATGTTTTGAAGATTTGAAGAATTTTACGGAACAAACGAAAACAACAGATTTAGGTGAGGCGTTCAGGAATTATGATATCCTCGTCACGCAGTACGTTTACCTACACGCGATCCGTGATTACATCCGCGCCGGAGGTAAGAGCCGGGGTTCATATCTCATCGTTGACGGCGGGATGGAAGATTTCAGCGATCAGGTGTGCGAAATTGCGTTCGACAAGCAAACTCTGGTCTGCACAACCGAGTGGAAACCCGTGCGCCCAATTCCGCAGGAGGATAATTGGTTCGAGAATGTTTGGAATGATTATAGGGAGGGAAAGATTTTTAAATGCTAATATTGGAAACCGAACGGCTTATCGTCCGTGATTATTTGGAAAGCGATTTGCATGATGTTCACAGATTGTTTTCAGATAAGAAAAGTATGTACTTTCTGAATGATATAACAACGAACAACATCGAAGAAACACGGAAAAACCATCAAGCGGCGATGGCTAACTCGGACGGGCA
>WREN01000318.1 GCA_009779295.1 Oscillospiraceae bacterium
TATCAGTATCGAAATGTTCCGCAAATTCTTCAAACGGCATTACAGGCGTATCATCGATTTGGCACATTCGGCGGGTGCGGTGGTGCAGTTCCATTGCTGCGGCTGTCAATTGGGATTGATTCCTGAGTTTATCGATTTGGGCGTAGATATCATGAACCCGCTGCAAACGAGCGCGAAAGGTATGGTGCCGCACAAGTTGAAAGAAGAATACGGCGACTATATCTCGTTCAGCGGCGGAGTTGACGTTCAAACGGTTTTGCCGCACGGAACTCCGGAATCGGTTCGCGAAGAGGTTTTCTATTTGCTGGATACTTTTAAAAACGGCGGTTATATTCTTCATCCGAGCCATAACATCCAGGTAGACACGCCGCCGGAAAATGTCATCGCAATGGTGAACGCTGTATTTGAATATTACGGAATGACAGCAAGATTATAAATTTGGGAATATATAAAAACTCTCGTATGTTTATAGTTTATATATATGAGAGTTTTTATTTTATGAAAAAAATAATGAAAACTGTTGAAATTTAAATAAAAATCTGTTATTATATAAATATGTATATAATAAGGGGATGGTAATAATGAAAAGATGGGAAATTAATCACGGCGAAAACGTTATTTTAGTCGAAAACAGAGCGGCAAGAGAAAGTCTTTATGTAAACGGGGAATTACAGGACGAGACAATAGGATTAGCAAATCAACAAAGATTGTGGGGAAAATTGCCTTCCGGTGAAATTATAAAAGTTTCAATCGGAGGAGTTTGGGCGGTACATTGCAGAATTTTTGTGGATAATAAACTTGTTTTATCAGAATAGTAAAAAAACGCACCGTTATGGAGGCAAAAATGGAACCTAAAATCGCAATGCCATTGTATAAATGGTTTATAATAGCCGCATTGATATTGCTTCTGGGTATTATAACATTGCTTGCGGTAGCTCTGCTGTCGCAGATTTCAACCGAAACTGTGTCTTATGTAGATGAGCATTCGTACAATTTATCTGTTCCGGGAGCGTCGGACTCCCCGACGAAAAGGTTGCGCGACCCCAACGCGGAAGTAAGGGGAGTTTGGATAGCGACAGTAGATAATATAAATTTCCCGTCGGTACCGGGACTAAGCGCGGAGGAGTTGAAAGCGGAGCTCGACGATATTGTTGACACGGTCAATAAAAACGGTCTGAACGCGATATACTTTCAGGTAAGACCTGCGGCCGACGCGTTTTACGATTCTGGGATATTTCCGGTTTCGAAATATTTGACCGGAACGCAGGGGTTACCATTCCCGAACGGATTTGACCCGCTCGCGTATTTAATTCAAATCGCGCACGCCGAAGATATTTACGTCCACGCATGGGTAAATCCGTTACGCGTAACGTCGGGGAGTGCCGAAAATCCGAATCACGACTTATCGAAACTTGCGTTACGCAATCCTGCGCGCCTGCATCCGGAATGGACGATCCCATACGCCGACGGCAAACTCTATTTCGACGCGGGCATACCGGAAGTTAGAAATCTTATCGCGTCGGGCGTCGCGGAAATCGCGCGTAACTACAATGTTGACGGCATTGTTTTTGACGATTACTTTTATCCGTATCCGGTAACGGGCGCGATGTTTGACGACGAGAATACATACAATTTATATAAAGGCGAATTCACAAACAAAGATGACTGGCGCCGTGAAAACGTCAACCTGATGGTGAAAGCGTGTTATGACGCAATCAAAAATGTCCGCGGCAACTGCAAATTCGGCATCGCGCCGTTCGGGATCTGGCAGAACGATAACGGCACTAACGGCGGCAGCGACACGAAGGGGCTGAACTCCTACAGCGAGATTTACTGTGATCCGTTGTCTTGGATTCGGGGAGGCTATATAGATTACATAGCACCGCAGATTTATTGGGCGTTCAACAGTTCGGCGGCGCGTTTCGACATACTTGTCAAGTGGTGGAACAAACAGCTTGAGGGGTACGAAAATGTAGATTTGCTAATCTGCCACGCGATGTACCGCTCGGCGGAATGGAATATCGCGAATGAAATCAGGAATCAAATCGAATTCGCGCGCAGCGAAAGGTCGTACACCGGCAGCATTTTGTACGGTTACGCCGCTTTGAAGCGCAATGAAATGGATTTAGAAAAACAATTGCAAGACGCGTTTAAATACGATTACACATATACAAGCATTGAATCGAATGAAACGGAATTTCATGTTTCTTCGCCGTCGAACGGTTCGTATTTGAACCTCGGCTCGACGTATTTGATAGGACGGTCCGACCCCGGTTATCCGCTTTATTTCGCCGGAAAACCCGTCAGCCGAACGAAAGGCGGATATTTTTCACTTTACGTCAATTTAAAATACGGAGAAAATAAATTTGTCTTTGAACATAAAGACGAGGAGATCGAGTACATCGTCAACCGCGGCGTTAAACCTGCCGGACAGACTGTTTATCAGACGATGGACGAATTTAAGATACAGAGCTTCAAACCGGTGAACGATTATATCGTTCCCGGCGGAACGGTTATCGAAGTGACTGTCGTAGCTCCTTCGAAAAGCACGGTAAAAGCGAAATTACGCAACGAGGAAATCACGCTTCGGGCAACGATCAACCCGCCGGACAATGAGATATACATGTGTGAGACCTATACGGGCAGGTTCGTCGTTCCGAGTTGGGCGGGAGAAGGCGAGATCAGCGGGCTGGGCAACATAACGTTCACGGCAGTGCGGGGCGGTGAAACCGCCGCCGCAACCGGCGTGAATGTCCGTATCGCCGGCAGGAACGCGTTCGTGGTGGTGGAAGTCGTAAAAGACGACACAGAGCTTAAAGTGTCGGAAACGAGCTGGTACTACGACGATTACACGCCCGCGCAAAAGGGTATGCGCGACGAAGCGGTTAGTCTGCAAAACGGCTTCTACAAGCTCCGCATGGGCGGCTATTTGCGGGCGTCGGGCGTAAAGGAGATTGAGCGTAAGCGTCTTGACGTCGCGAAAATCAGCGGCGCTTATATGACGGCTAACACAAAAGAGACCGTCTTTTATATCGAAGCGGGCGAAAATGTTCCTTGCAA
>WREN01000319.1 GCA_009779295.1 Oscillospiraceae bacterium
CTCCACAGATACAACTCGTCCAACTTCAAAGCGAGTCTTGCGATCGTGCCGTTCACAACGGTTTCAGCGCATCCGACTGTTTTGCCTTTAAATTTAGCTTCGGCTTTCAATGTTTGGTTGTGCGCACTGACACATTCAGCTTCTATATACAAAGTCGCGGTATTGATGTCCGGCGTATATTTCGTGTACGCAATATAGCTTTGCGGTACAGTTTCAAGCCAAACGGTCTGCCAAATTCCCGTCGTGCGCGTATAATCGCAACCTCTGGAATAATAAGTGGGGCATTGTTTGCCCCGCGGCTGACTATTGCGGTTGTTATCGTCCGCGCAGATGGTGATAATATTCTCGCCTTCATGCAGAAACTTCGTTATATCGAACGAAAACGCCACATAACCGCCGACATGCGTACCGACCGACTGCGCGTTCACCCACACTTCGGTGATATAATCGCACGCGCCGATATGCAAAATAGTGCGTTTGCCGCCGCTATTTATATTGATTTTCTTCTTATACCAAACGCAATTCATAAAATCAACGTAACCGATACCGGACAATTTGCTTTCAGGGCAGAACGGCACGATGATTTTATCTTTGAGGGAATCCTGCTCGTAAAGTTTCCTTTCTTTGCCGCTCATGCCGAAATCGATTTCAAAATCCCATTCGCCGTTTAAATTCTGCCAATTCTCCCTCACAAACTGAGGGCGCGGATATTCTGGACGCGGTGTGTTCATGTTAATCACTCCTAATTTAATAATTTAATCAGTAAAGAAAAATTCCTTTATTTTTTCTATTTCATCTTCAGCTTTCGGGATAAGCGAATCATATATAGAAACATACAAACGTTCGCCTCTGCCTATAACTCTGGCGTTAAGCACGTTGTTGAACGCTTCAAGCCCGTATCTGTATTTTCTGTTCCCCCATATGTATTCAAACATTTCCATCGATTCGTTGTCGCGCGTCATTTTTGTTTGCAGCAATACTTCTCTGTATTCCGACGAGATAGTGTCCCAGCCTTCGTATGCCAGTGCCTCCAATAAAATGCTTGTCGCTTCAAGTTTTGAATTGGTTACGGGGACAGTCGTTACGGTTACGACATTATTGTTTACCAACTGCGTATAATACGGCGCGGCTTCATCGAGTTTCGGGTGAGGTACCATACCGAAGTCGTCTTCCATGTCCCTGAAACCGTACCGCGCTATTTCAAACATCCTTATATCAAGGAAATAAAGCTGACGTTTTTTAAACATATCTCTGCAAATCCCATAACCTATGTTGTTAAAAAATCCGCCGTACTCGCTGAACAGATCAAGGGTTTTATCGAGCGCTTTCATTGACCGCTCGCTTAAAATATCTATCTGCGGGTAACCGTTTGAGTCTTTTATAACTTCATTTCCGCCGAGGACCGTATGGAAGTTATACGAAATTTCATACTGCCAACCGCTGACTGTAAATAAATCGTCCTTATAGTTTATTACTCCGTCGCCGTTCAAATCGCGGGAGAGGTCTTTTATGATGCCGACAAACTTGTCGTATGTCCATGTCCCGTCTTTTACGGACTGATACGGGTATTCTATGCCTATGTCTTGAAACATGTTTTTATTGAAAAGTAAAAGCGTCGTATATCCGAGCGTTGAGTGCGTTATATCTCCTGCCGCGAAAAATACTTTGTCGCCGAAACAAATATCAAGTATGCCGCTGTCCCACCACGGTTTTGCAAAATCAATGTACGGCAATCGAGAATAATCCGTATTCAAACCTTCCATAGAATCCACAAGCGAATACTGTTGTATCCCAAAGTAAACGTCATAATCGTCGGAAGCCGCTCTGACGGATTTACGGTACGAGTCGCTCGACGGTCCGAAAGAGTCGAACGGGTCTAAATTATACGTTTTGATAACGATGTCGTATGTTTCCTCGATTTTCCTGTTGCGCAGGTATATCGCGTCGTCAAGGCGGTCTCCGGTTATTTCCTCAACGTCAAAATCCACTCCCGACCATCCTGAAAGCAACATTTTGAAATCCGCACCGCCGAAAGTCACGCCTTCGGGCAAGTCGGGCAGGATTTTCGTTTCCACAGCAATTGCGGATATATCTTCGTTCGCATTTTTTGTAGTACCGGATATTTCTGAATTGTCACCGCTTGAACATGCAAATAAAAATACAAGTAAGATTAATATTATTAATTTTTTCATTTAAATTCCCCCTTTAATATTATAACATTTTTTAAAAATTCTGTCAAGTTTTAAAACATATCGAAATATGGATCAAGCGCGTAATTTATATTCTCCCAAGGAACTAAATCCTTCAATATTTGAATCCTATCCGACAAATTCGTTTCCATATAATCCAAGTGCTCTTCCGTAAATGTGAACGCTTGCATTATATGCTGGTTTATTACATAATCCGGCATATATTTTCTCAATATATTGATACATCTAAAATAACCTTCGTCCGGTAAAAACAAATTCCGGTTATACGCGCAGTAATCATCTATTCCGGTCGGAGAGAATGAATCTCCGGCAAAGAAAATTGATTCGTTCTCGCTTTTCAATAACAACCCGTCGTGATACAGCGTTTGCCCCGGAAACCACATCGAAGTCAATTCAAACTCCTGCCAACTCCACGTATAACCGTCGGTAAGCGGCGTTACATCCATCTTGACGTGCGAAACAGCCGGCAATCTATAGTAATCGGGATTATTTAATACATCCGCTAAAATCTCATCGGCATATATCGGGCAGTCGAAATGTTTCCGGAAATATTCGCAGCCGTCAACATGGTCGTCGTGGTAATGCGTTATGTACAATGCGTCGACATTTATTTTCATATTAAGAAGCGTGTCAGTAACATGCGCACTGCCGCAGTCGATCGCTATCGCGTTTCCGGTTTTGGAAATTACAACGTTGCATTGCCCTCCGATATGTTTCACATACGGCGGAAAATCTTTTTCTTTTGCCCGTTCCATACGTATGCCGCTATCGTTCCATCCGGCAAAGTAATAATTCATCGATGAAATATCCGCGTAGCTGTCATAGAGTTTATCGATATTCTTCTTGAA
>WREN01000320.1 GCA_009779295.1 Oscillospiraceae bacterium
CGGGAGCAGCGTTGAAAATCCGTCTGATTCAGACGCAAACACCACGGAAACAACTACTGCAGAAATAGATTATATGGAAACGCTGCCGGTAATCAACTACGAAGGGTATACTTTTAAGGTTATCGGCTACCACATTCCCGACCGCGTAACTTTTCCCGCCGATGAGGAAAACGGCGAACCGCTCAATGACGCGCTGTTCCGGCGCAACAGGTTTGTGGAAGAGCGTTACAATATAAACTTCGTGAACGTTCCGTTCCCCGACCGTCCCTCTGTGGTAGCTGCCGTTAGAAAATCCATACAGGCGCAGGACAACGCTTACGACATAATCCTCACCTCGCTCGGCGACGGACTGAATCTGCTCGCCCCGGAAGGGAATTTATACGATTTGAACTCAATCGGTTATTTACAACTTGATTCAGCTTGGTGGTGCAAATATGTGTATGAGGATTTTCAGGTAAACGATAAGATTTTCTATTCCACCGGTCCGATCGTTCCGTTCTTTTATTTTACGCCGTGCACCGTGATGTACAATAAAAAGCTCGCTTCGGATTTGAATATCGGCGATTTGAACAAGCTGGTTTTTAACAATGAATGGACTGCAGACAAGTTCCTTTCAATTATAAAAGACCAGAACCGCGACCTTGACGGCGACGGCGTTATGACTAAAGAAAACGACTTCTTCGGGCTTGCGAGCGACCCGGCGGCCGCTACCGCTTTCATCGCCGGGTTCGGTCAGAAGATGACCGTACGCGACAAAGATACGTTTTTTAAGCTGAATTACGAAAGCCAGTCTATGGTCAACGCTATTGAAAAAGCCAAAGAAATCATCCTTGAACCTGCTTCTACGTTCAACGGAGCGTTGACCGGTTTCAGGCAGTATGACGAATGGACGCCGTTTTTGGAAAACAGAATTTTATTTATGATAGGTTCGACAGCCGTTCCTTCGCTCACTTTGAGGAATATGGAATCGGATTTCGGCGTCCTTCCTTTCCCTAAATGGAATGCCGCGCAGGAAAATTATTATTCCGACGGAATTCCGTTTGGACCGACGGGAGCCGGCGTGCCTTCGTACTGCGACAATCCCGAACGCACGGGGCTGATCATGGAAACGATGGCGTACGTTTCGTATGAACTGGTTCGTCCGGCTATGTACGACAATATTCTGTACCAAAAATCGACACGCGACGCGGAATCCCAGCAAATGCTCGATTTGATTTTTTCGGGTTTATCGTTCGATTTGAACGTAATGCACAACTTCGGGGGAAGTTATACGCTTATACGAACAATCGTTAATGAAGGCAAAGGCGATTTCGTTTCAGGCTACGCGGCGATAAAAGATAAAGCTGAAGCGGAAATTCAGGTGTTGATCGACGCGTATATGCAGGTGAGTTAGCGTTTCCACCCACTCGGCAGCAAATCAATATACGCCCCGATGAGCTCGTCAAGCAACTTGTCGGGGTATTTGCAGTTCGCGCAAAGTGGATCAAGCATCATCGCCTGCAACGCAAGCGTGCGGTCACATTCGATTGCCGCCCTGACCGCTAAATTATACTCCCTGCCTAAAATATCGCATTTAGCCGCAATCGCGTCGGGCAGTTTTCCGATTTTCTGCGGATGTAACCCGAATGAATCCACGAACACCGGGATCTCCACGATAACATCCTGCGAAATATTGTCGATATAGCCTTTGTTTATAACATTCGCCATTTGCAGCGTTATGTCTCCTGTCGCGAGCGAACGCATGAAATGCGTCGCTGATTCGCCGGACGTGCCGAATTCTTTGAACCCGATGGTTCCGTCCTTGAGTTTTTGAATGTTCTCCAGCGCATTGGTGCGCCAAATGTCCATCATGTCGAAGTCGATATTCTTCCATTCGTAATCTTGTTCCGCGAGTACATCCTCCTTGAGATAGAACGGAAAGAACTCCCCGACATGGCGGTCGCCCGGCGCGGGATACAATCCGAAAACGTCAAATAATTGCGTGGAAATTGGTTCCCGCTTGCTGTAACCGGATTCGTCGAGCAAACGGCGTAATTGCGGATAGATATCCTCGCCGTCGATTTCAAGTTTTGTGATCCAAGTGAGGTGATTGATTCCGGCCGCTTGGTATTGAAGTCGCTCCGGTGCAACTTTATAGACGTTTTCAGCAAGTGCGTGGACTGTATTCGGTGTTCCGTGACACAACCCGAACGTTTTAATTTTCGTGTACTTTTCAATCGCGAGGCACAGTGCGCCTTCGGGATTGGAATAATTGATGATCCATGCGTCGGGCGAGATTTGTTCCATGGCTTTGGCGATGTTGTACACTACCGGAACGTTACGAAGCGTGCGGATTATACCGCCCGGGCCGATGGTGTCGCCCACCGATTGCAGAACACCGTGACGCGTGCAGATTTCGATGTCCTTTTTCCAAGAGGAATATGAGCCGGTAACGAACGTGAAGAACAGGAAGTCGCAACCGGGCAGCGCTTCCATGAAATCGAGATGCTTCGTGACGTTGAAATCGCGCCCGCTGGTTTCAACCATTTTCTTAACGGCTTCATAAACGTTGTCAAGCGCAGAGGGGACGATGTCAACGAGCCGCAGTTCGCCGGATGTAATAAAATCATCTTCGTGCAGGATATCACTAACCAACCTTAACGTGAACGACGTGCTTCCCGCGCCGATAAATACAAAATTGAAATTCATAACGCACCGCACGTTTTCTCAAACGCTTCAAGCACCATATCAACATCCGCTTTCTTGTGCGAGAAGTTAATATACGACACACCGTAAAGCGATACGCCGAACTCGTAGGCTTTCGATATAAACGCGCCGACCATGTCTCCGGTAAACGACGGGCAGGGATAATTCCCGACAACTTTAATCGGCAATTTGTACTTCTCGAACATTTGATTCGCGTTATCCCACAGATACTTGCCCATCTCCCAGAAATGGTTGATAACATTGTCGCGGCGGTAGATTTCGATTGTCTTAATGCTCGCCGCGATCGACAGCGCCTCGCCGCCGAACGTAGACGACACAAC
>WREN01000321.1 GCA_009779295.1 Oscillospiraceae bacterium
AAAACCGGCGGCCCGGTCGTATTACCGGAACCCGAAATTGAAATTGAAGAAGAACCCGCGGCTCCGGAAGTAACTACTACTGCGCCGCCCACGGTAGCTCCTCAAACCGGCGACAACGCAATCGTTTCATTGGGCATTTTACTTGCAATAGCTACTACAGTAGCAATTGTAGCTAAGAAAAGAAAAGTATAAATATTAAAATCACACTACATGTCACGGATACAACACGTAAAATGATAAAAAAACACGAGAAAGGACGCTTTTTAACGAAGCGTCCTTTATTTTTTGGAACAAATTCAAATTTCTACTGTCAGAATAAAAAACGAAAGGACTTAAAACAATGAAATCTTTAATTATGCTTTTAATATTAATGCTTTTGGCAACGGGTTGCGTATCATCGATGGCAAGTGATTCAAATCTCACGCAAAATGTAAAACCAACACGAATCAATACAGAGAATGTAATAACGGATTCAAATCCGATTTTGAATTTTACAACGGATATGTTCAACAAAGCAATCGCGGACGGTGAGGAGAATGTATTCCTGTCTCCGTTATCAGCATACTTTGCATTGGCGATGCTCACTAACGGCGCAAGAGGCGATACCTCGACGCTTTATTGAACGTTCTCGGCGGCAAGGATTTGGAAAGTTTGAATCTGACATGCCGCGCGCTGATAAATTCAATTATGGAAACGGCGAACAATACCATCATCAATATTGCGGATTCCGTTTGGTTTGAAAAAAACGGTTTTACGGTCAATGACGAATTTTTGCATAACGCGGTGAATTATTTCGATGCCGACGTTTTCGCGGCGGATTTTTCAAAAACATCAACCGTTAAAGAAATCAATAATTGGATCGAAGATAAAACCGAAGGGCTTATCAAAGAGATGTTAACCGAATTGGATCCAGCTACCGTGGCGATTCTCGTCAACACCATATATTTCAACGCCAAATGGCAGGATCAGTTTAAAATAACGTATAAAGATATATTTAATGGTGCGGAAACTGATTTTATGTCGCTGACTGTGCAGATGAAATACTTCAATATCGACGGCGCGGAAGGCGTTATCATTCCGTACGACGACGGCAAGAACGTTTTCATCGCGGTGAAAGACGGCGTGGAATTGGACGTTAAAAAGATATTATCGTCCGCTGAAAATAAGTTAATCACGCTGAACATTCCGAAATTCAAACTCGATTACAGCAAGTCTTTAAAAGATATTCTTTCGCTGATGGGTATCGAAATAATTTTTGATGAAATTCTTTGTGATGTTGAAAATATCGGAACGCTTGACGGCGGAAAATTGTTCGTAAACGATGTGATGCAGAATACCGCGATCGAATTCAACGAAACGGGTACGGAAGCCGCCGCGGCGACCGTTGTAGAGATTTTTGGTACAAGCGCACCGATAACTCAACCGTATGTCATCACGTTCGACAAACCGTTTAATTATATGATTTTCAATCTTGATACGGAAGTTCCGTTGTTTATCGGCAGGTTGGATAAGGCGGTTTTTAATTAAAGTTATTGTAGCGCCCCTCTGGCGTTTAATATCCACTTCGCGCGGTCGAGCGGATTGATCCCGCGGCGTGTGGCGGTCGCGCCTAATTCAAGCGGGCAATCCTTGTAACCGTGGAAGAACGAATAGTACGTTCCCTTCCCGCCTGTCAGCGCGGCGAGGCGTATCGGATAATCAAGCGACGTCGCGACAGGCAGGATAGCTTCCATTTCAAACGCGCCTTTCGTGATTACCGGAGAATCGAATTCGCCGCGCATTGCGAGTACATCGCTTATGACTTTCCCTAAATGTTCCTGGGCGGCGTTTATGCGGTATTTCAACAACGGCTCAAGCAATATCGTTCCGGTATTCGACAAGCCGTTCATTAAAGCCATCGGGGTAGCCACGAAGAAATCAAGCGGGTGCGTATGTATCCAATGATGTTCGCCGTCGGTGAGCGTGCATTTGAAGTCGGTAACTTCCCATCCGTACATTCCCTGTTCAAGCGACTGAAAGAAACTCGATTCAATATGCGTTTGATATTTGTAGTTTAATTTATTATGCGGGATTTTTGCCGTTTCATAAACAACTCCCGAACCTCGCGGCAACGGATCGAATCTGAAACGTACGACTGCCCAGCACGGTTTCGGCATGGTGTACGCTTCATATCCCTCGCCGGATTGCGCGGGCGTTTCCTTGTAGATAACCGACGGCGGCGAAAAATCCGCTTCGAGATTGTAGCGTTCTTTCAACAATTTCGATATTATTTCAAGCTGGATTTCGCCCGTCACGTTCAAATGTATCTCGCGCTCGGACTTTTCCCATTTATAATTTATCAGCGGTTCTTCATCCGTTAATTCTTTGATGGCATTGATCAACGGAGTGAGTTCCGCTGTTGTTTTTGGTGAGACACGTATCGTTAAGAAAGGATTTGCGAGCTTGTAATTTTTGTCCGAAAGAGATTTATCCAGCTTCAACTCGCCTATTATGTCGCCGACTTTTATATTTTGCAAGCCGCACAGTGCCGCAATATCGCCCGCGCCGACTTCCCCGGTGTCGATGTATTTCGAGCCGTTGAAACGGCGTATCTGCGTTATTTTCTCCTCGCCGATTGAGTCGCGGTTCTTTATCGTACCGCCGAACATACGAACGTGCGCGAGTTTGCCGATGTCTTTGTCGTGTTCGACTTTGTATACGATACCCGAAAGTGAATCGCTTTGTTTATTTTCCGCGGACGGCATGTATTCCGCGACAGCGTCAAGCAGCAATTCCACGCCGATATTAAACTGCGCCGCACCAAACACAACCGGAGTGAATTTTGTTATATTTTCCTTAATGCAATTCTTTACATCAACTTTTTTATTTTCAATATACGCTTCCGCGATTTCGTCGTCGTAATCGGCGAGCCTCTCTATATCATCATATGTAACAACCGAACATTCCCGCGAACCTTCATCTAACGCTTTGGTGAGATTTATATAATCGCAACCAAAGCGTTTTTTAATTTGCTGCAAA
>WREN01000322.1 GCA_009779295.1 Oscillospiraceae bacterium
CGGAACGCGTAAAATCATAGATACGTTTAAAGAATATAATGTGTTCAGCGATGAATTATACGCCGCCGGAGGGATAGCGGAAAAAGACCCGTTCATCATGCAGGTCTACGCGGACGTACTGGGTTTGGATATAAAAATCTCCGGATCGCCTCAATCCGGCGCGTTAGGTTCGGCGATTTTCGGCGCTGTGGCTGCCGGGTACGGAGATATATCGGAAGTTTCTCAAAAGATGTGCAAACTTGGCAATATTGTTTATAGACACAATCCTGAAAATAAGAAGATTTATGACCAGTTATACGCAGAATATGAAATTTTGCATGATTATTTCGGACGAGGCGGTAACGACGTCATGAAACGGTTGAAAAATATTCGCAAAATATGAAAAATATGATATGAAAAGAATTGTTTTAATTATTATAATATTAATATCGCTTATTTCATGCAATGCAACGCCTGCCATTGCAGATGAACCGCGGGACGGCACGTATATCGGCGTGCACCGCGAGATTATAAGCCCCACACAGAGTTACGGCGCGAAGCTGTTCTTAGCCGGATTCGGTACATATACGCGCGATTACGAAGGCGTACATGATGAAATAACATTAACGGTTGTCGCGTTTGAAATCGACGGCGTCAAGAGCGCGATTATCGCCGCCGACGTGCTGGGTTTCGACCGTGAACTCACCGACGAATTGCGTATCAGAGTGCAAAACGAACTCGATATCCCCGGCGATAGCCTGTTGTTTAACGCGAGCCACACGCATTGCGCGCCGAACGTGCTTACAAATACGGTCGGGATCGGCGATTTCACGCAGGAATATGCCGATTACTTTTACGAAACCGCATTTGAGTGTATCAAACAAGCGTTTGAAGATTTGACGCCCGGGCAGTTATATTTCGGTTCGCAAAAAACATCGGGTATTGTCGCGGTCAACCGCCGGTATATCCGTGACGGGGTATGTTACTGGGGACCGTGGTACGAAGGTCCGCGCGACGATAACGCGTATATAATACACGCGGTTTGCGATAATAAAACAAGAGCCGTACTTTTCAGTTACGCCGGTCATCCCACCATCTACAACGGACCATACGTTTCAGCGGAATATGTCGGTTACGCGCGAAACTACATCGAGGAAAAAATTGCCGGAGCGGTTTCCGTGTTCATGCAGGGCTGCGGCGGCGATCTGAAAGGCAACCATACCAACGCGGATAAAACAGCGTTCGCTGTCGGTGGCTGGGACGAACTCGCCAGGATCGGCGCAATTCTCGGCAAAGCGGTCGTTGACGGAATCAATAACGGGCTTGAACCCGTGACCGGCAAGAGCGAAGTTTCGATAAGCCGTTTTGAACTACAGTTACAGCCGGCTAAACTTTCAAAGGCACAATATCAAATTCTGATGAATTCTTCGTCCGACGTGCTTGCAGAAGTTTATAAATACTTTTACGAAAATTATGACAATCTGGCGACTACCAGACCCTATTCGGTTATGAGGTTCGATTTGGGAAGTAACCTGACGCTGATCGCGATGGAGGGCGAGGTTTCGGTAGAGTACGCGCCGATAATGAAAGAGCTTCTGCCGGACAGAGAAGTTTTTGTACTCGGATATTCCAACGGCGAACCCGGATATATCTGCCTTGAACGGCAGTACGCGGAGGGCGGATATGAAACGGAGGACAGCATGAAATACTACAAAATCGCCGAAGGGTATGCCCCTGATTCGCAATATTTGATAATAGAAAAAGCAATGGAACTTTGTAAATAAAAAAATGGAGTGAATAAAAATGAAAATGAAAAAGAAAAAAATAATTTTGATCGGTTTGGCAGTTATAATGATTTTGGCAGCGTTTTCATGTAAAAGTAAAGACGATGGCGTTCCCCAGGAAACTTTTCCGGAAAATATTGATATTGATTTGATTACAAAAGTTGGCGACACGTTTACGGAAATATTGAAAGCATTGAATGATAAAGATTATGAGAAGTATGTAAGTTATTACAATATCCCTCAAGCTGATAAAAATCTAATAATCGAAGGTATTAAGAACGCGAGTGAACAATATACCTCATACTATACGGTTTATAACGTTTGGGCAATGGAAAATGAAGACGGAACTATTAACGCGACCATTCTCATCGATAATAAATCAACGTCTAAAATCAATAATGCCACTTCGGTTATCAGAGACACTATGTATTATATATTGAGTGAAAGCAACGGCAAGTTCTATATTGAATCGTATGAAAATGGAATGAGCGAACAAATAGATTGATTTTAATTTTATGTCCTACCTTCCACCTTATTAAGTTTTAATCTTATTAAAAATAAATTTTGTAAAATTATTGACAAGTGAGTCTGTTTGTGGTATAATACTTAAGGTCACAACGTTTGCGAAATTACGCAAACGCATGACTTATTAGCTCAGCCGGTAGAGCACATGACTTTTAATCATGGGGTCCGGAGTTCGAATCTCCGATGAGTCACCAGAGAAAATGTGAAAAACACGCAAATATAGGCGTGTTTTTTTAGTATAATCGATACGTTTTGCGAATTTTGTTGCATAAAGTTTGAAATTTGTTGAATTTTTAATTCTATTTATTTTTGCAAAATATAACAAAATAATGCAGTTTATCACATATCGTGTAGTCAAAATGTAGTCAGATGTTTTTAACTATTCCCTGCCCTGTTACAACAAAAACCAGGGTAATCAATGATCGTCCTGGTTTTCATGTTCCTGTTCTTGTAACGCTTCAAAAATTTCTTCCTTCATATCCAACACTATATCATGTACAACATCACCAAGCGTATTGCGGAATGTTTTTTCGGATATTTCTTCTTGACGTTTCCCATCGACGTAACTCTCGCCGAGGATATAAGCGACCAACACGCCTACCGCCGCTATGATGGCTGCTGCCTGCTCTACTGCGAGGTTGTTGACGTTGAACGCCAGCAGCACCGCCGTGACGAATCCGGCGACCGCCGCCCAGAATTTACGGCTCGC
>WREN01000323.1 GCA_009779295.1 Oscillospiraceae bacterium
TGGTGGCCGAGGGGGTATGGTGACGCGCACATTTATAATGTTAGAGCAGCTTTATTATATGGAAGCAAGGAGTTGGATATAACTACTTCTGTTCTTGGCGTGCGAACCGTTGAGCTGAAACGTACGGCGGTGACGTCACTCGACAATCCCGGCGATTTTCGGTTCATCGTCAACGGCGAGCCGATCATGTGTAAAGGCTCGAACTGGGTGCCGCTCGACGCATTCCATTCGAACGATAGGAACCGATACGACGAAGCGCTCGCGCTGTTCCATGACACGCATTGCAACATCCTGCGGTGCTGGGGCGGAAATGTCTACGAAGACCATGCGTTTTTTGATCTCTGCGACCGCTACGGCATCATGGTTTGGCAGGATTTCGGGATGGCGTGCGCGTTGTATCCGCGTGACGAGGAATTCTATGAGAAGATACGAACCGAAGCGGCATCGGTCGTCAGAAAATTGCGCTGCCATCCGTCGATCGTGCTGTGGGCGGGCGATAACGAGTGCGACTACAACTACATGGGGCGTGGAATGGACCCGAATCTGAACATATTAACACGCGAAATTCTCAAAAAAGTCGTAGAAAATGAGGATCCGGCACGTCCGTACCTGCCGAGTTCGCCTTTCGTGACTCCGGAGGCTTACGCTACGGGCAATCCAGGCGCGCACATGCCGGAGGATCATCTGTGGGGTGCGCGGGATACGTTCAAGGCGGAGTTTTATCACAACAAAACAGTGCATTTCATCAGTGAAACGGGTTATCACGGCTGCCCTTCGCGGGAATCATTAGAGAAATTTTTATCGTCGGACAAACTTTGGTCGTATCAGGACAACGACGAATGGATTCTCCACTGCGCCGACGCGTTCGGCAAACACGGGAGTTACGCGTACCGTGTAAGCCTGATGGCGAACCAGATACGGGAGTATTTCGGAATCTGTCCCGACAACCTTGACGATTTCATTCTCGCGTCTCAGATAAATCAGGCGGAAGCGAAGAAGCATTTCATCGAAACGACGCGACTGCGCAAATGGCGACGTACGGGTATAATCTGGTGGAACATGATTGACGGCTGGCCGCAGTTTTCGGACGCGGTCGTGGATTATTATTTCAATAAAAAGCTGGCGTATCACTACATCAAGCGCGTGCAGAATCCGGTTTGCGTGATGATTGCCGAACCTGAAAACTGGCATTCGGAAGTGAAAATTTCAAACGATACTTTAAAGAGTTATTCCGGCAGATACCGTTTGTGGGACGGAGAAACGGATGAAATTTTGTCCGAAGGCGAGTTCTATTCCCCCGCGAACAGCAACGCGCATATTACAAACTTACGCGTTTCGCAGGGCGAAAAACGTTTAATTTTAATTGAATGGGATATAAACGGCGAAAAATCCTATAACCATTACGTGCTCGGTCATGTGCCGATGGACTTGGAAAGATATAAAAATTGGCTTCACAAAATAAAAATTTTAGAGGAGTTAACAACAAAATGACAAACCGCGACTTGTATTTAGATACTTTATTGTTTAAAAACCCCGCGAGGATTCCGTTCAGTCCGGGCGGACCGCGCAAATCCACGATCGAACGCTGGCAGACCGAAGGTTTGCCGAAGGATATGAATTATTTTACGTATGTCTGCGAAAAAATCGGCATAGAATTGTTGCCGTCTAAGCCCATTCCGGGGTTTCACGCGGATTTCAGGATGATCCCGTGGTTCGAGGAGAAAATCCTTGAACATAAGGACGGGCATTACATTATTCAAGACTGGATGGGTTCGGTTCTGGAAATTTCCGACAAGTACGACTATACCTACATCAGGAACGCCATAGATTTCGTGACGCGGCGGTGGATCAAGTGTCCGGTTGAAAGCCGCGAGGATTGGGAAGAAATGAAAAAACGCTACGACCCCGATACGCCGCAAAGGGTTGTACAACTTACGCCTGAACAAGTTGCGCAGATTAACGACCGCGACAGCATTTTGTCCATACAGGTGAACGGACCGTTCTGGCAGTTGCGCGAATGGATGGGGTTTGAGGGTTTGTGTGAAGCGTTCATCGATGACCCCGAATTCGTCGCGGAGATGATCGGATACTGGCAGGATTACGTTCTGAAAATATTCAAGCGTATATGCGAACAGGGCATCATTTTAGACCGCGTAGGCTTTTCCGAGGATATGGCGTACAAAGCGCACAGCATGATTTCGCCAGCGATGACGCGTGAGTTTTTGCTGCCGGTGTATAAGAAGTGGGTAAGCTATCTCAAAGCGCACGGCACGCAGATTATCGACATGGATTCCGACGGTTACGTCGGCGAGCTGATTCCCATCTGGATCGACGCGGGAATCAACGTCTGCGACCCTATGGAAGTCGCCGCGTACAACGATATTGTCCTGTACCGCAAAACTTACGGCAATAAAATCGCGTATACCGGCGGGGTTGACAAGCGGGCGATCGCGAAAGGCGGAAGCGTGATTGAGGAAGAAATGAAACGCGTTTGCTCGTTGCTGGAGGATGGCAAAGGCGGACTTATCCCGGGGTGCGACCACGGCGTGCCGCACGATATTTCGCTTGATAATTTTGTGTACTATTCGAAGTTGTTGGCGAAGTATACGGGGTGGCTGTAAGCGATTTATCGCTGGAAAGTTTAATTATAAACCTATTCAAAACCGTTTCCTTGTGATACAATATTTGCAAATACAAACAGAAAGGGTGTTAGACATGAAACATACAATTATAGTTACCGCAAAAATAAACAGGAGGGTAAGTATAATTTAACCCTCTGAAAAATTTAGGAGGAAAAAATTTTGTTTAACGAAAAACCGATTATCTCAAAATGGGTCGCAGATATGTACGACCAAAAAGTTACCGAAACAAACGACGTTGAGTTTTTGTTGTCTGTTATCGGGCAAGAATCAAAAAAAATCCTTGAAGTCTGCTGCGGCAGCGGGCGTATACTCGTTCCGCTCGCACGAGCAGGACACGACGTGACAGGCTTCGACA
>WREN01000324.1 GCA_009779295.1 Oscillospiraceae bacterium
AGCGGCTCAGTGTAGAATTGCTTCGACAGTGCAAGTTTCAACTCGCTGTACTCCTTCCGCGCCGATTCGTTTGCACGCAGGTAATCTCTGAAGAACACCTCATCTCTCACATGCGCGTTATCCGGCTGATAAACGTGGATGTGGTGCGTTTGGTTGTCGCCATTAAGGCGAACGAAATATCTTCTACTCGGAATCCCGTTCTCGCCGCGCACACTATATCCGGCAGCGGACATCCGTTCGTTGTATAAATCAATCTCATTAATGTTTGCGACAAGCACCATAATGTCAATAATCGGTTTCGCGTATATACCCTCTATACTCGTCGAACCGAAATGCTCGATTCTTATAATCATATCGCCGAATATCGCGCTCAAAATTGCTTTTTCTTGTTCATAAAGAATCTTCCAGTTCGGGTCGTAAGGCACAACGTCCATCGTACGCATATTTTAAACCTCCTTATAAACAAAATGCTGCACGCCTTCGTGATACCGAGTCATCAAGTCAGGAATATTTGTCGGATAAACTTCAATTTGACAGAGATTTTCAACAGAAATCCAATAAAATTCAATCTTAAATTCGCGTCCTTCAATTTTTTCATCACCCACGAAAACGCCTTCAAGTGGTATTTGTGATTCGTGTTTCAGCGTGACATCATAATAAAGGCATATTTGATGGCAAGGCTTATTACCCCACGGGAAGAAAATCTCGGCGACCCACTTCAAATCGCTTACCGTAATATCCGCCCCGATTTCTTCCTTGAATTCACGGACCAACGTTTCTGCGTTCGTCTCACCGAATTCAACATGACCGCCGGGGACAGCAAAACCGGTATCGTTGGTCGGTTTTTGCAAAAGAATTTTATTGTCGCGTACCAAAATCCCCGCGACGCGGTAACTGAAAACGTAGTTATTTGTGTGGAATAAAATATCGTTCATTATACATCTCCATCTATTGACAAAATATTAATAATATGATACAATTAAGTAAACAATTAAAGAAAGTTGGGTGATAAATACGTATGTTAAAAAAGATAAGTTTTGTAACAATAATATTTTTAATTTCGGTTATATTAATTATTCCGGTATTTGCAGCGGTCTACACGGATTTTGACAGTTACACTTCATTTACCGCGGGCGGAAATCCTGTGTTTAACATTGGAGAAGCTGTGGACGATTACTGGATCGGCGAATGGGACGGCGGCACTGTATTGGAAGCGTCGCGCGCCGCTATCGAAACAGGCAAAGGCTGGAACGGCACTGCCGCGCTCGCGGTATGGGAAGAAGTTGAAAAAGCCAATCAGGGATTGTATTTGTTTTTAACGCCAACTAATAAAATAGCGAAAGATTACACTGGTACGAAATATCTCAGGGTTTGGATGGATCTGACGGACGTAGCGTTCAGGAAGGCCAATTTCGGCGTTACGGACAGCAATTATAATTTGTTTACTACCGACGAAGAAAACTCAACTGTTGAAAATTGGCCGTTTTATTATCTGCCTGAAGGCGGTACCGAATGGCAAACTTATTATCACGGAGGCGATGGTTGTTTCGGCGACGCGCAGGATTCGGATGTATACGGATTCAAGGGATTCTTCGCTTCCCGGTTTCGGATTTTGTAATACGTGAATATATATAAATGAAGCAAACCACGACAATCTCCCCAAAGATACTGTCGCGAATATGGCTGACGTAACCGGCGTGTATATGTTCTGGGACTATTCCGACAACAATACGGAATACACACCGAACCAGAAATTCTACTTAGACAATATAGAATTCGTAATAGATTACAAAGTCTTCGATGGAATATTATACGATCCTCCGCCGCCTGAAGAAGTAATTGAACCGGAAACCGAAGACAACGCAACCGATTTCCCAACGGCGCCGCAAATCACTGTACCGCAAACAAGCGATAAAATAGTTGGGTTAATAATATTATCCGCAGTAGGTCTAAGTGTTGTTATCGCCAATAAAAAAAGAGTTATATAAAAGCAAGGGCAAATTTAATTTTGCCCTTTTAATATTTCTGCGTATTCATCTTTTAACTGCATGATTATTGATTCCAAGTCGCTTTTGGAAATCTTAGAAGTGATCCGGACTTCTTCCCTTTCGTCAAAAGCCGTGCAAAAAAATTGCCTAAACTCAATTTGCGCCGACTCAAATTTAATATCCAAATCCGGCTCCATAAAATCCGTTTCATATTGTCCGATTACTCCGCGCAAAAGATTTTCCAAACCTTTAATCATACGCACTATCTCTCGGGTTCTTATACAAGGCTCGCGAATTTCATATTGGATATTTCGCGTTTTTACATTTATTAGGATATTTAACCATTCGGAATCATCGTCGTAATCGATTTCCGGAAATTGATATCCTAATATTTTCAATTCTATTGATTTGTCGCTTTTATCGATCAGGTACATGTCTTTTCTCAAATTCGAAAGAAACATCGGAACAAGTAATAAAATATTCATTAATATGATCTGTTACTTTTCCGTCAGGCGAATATTCCGTATAATTATCAGTTATTTCAACAACTAAAAGATTATCAATCGTTTTGAATTGAACATAGCCTACTTTCCCGAATCGAAGCTCTCTTTCTTGGAATTTTGTAAAATAATCAAAAGGGTTTGCATCGTTATCCATATTTACATGTTGCTGCGAAATTCCGTACATTTTCATATCGGTAATCAAGGGTGAAAATCCTCCGCTAAACCGGAAATGCATGTAATCATTACTTTTTTCAATTACTTCGATATATGTTTCATGAAATGTAGGAAAGGTTTCATATCCAAACGGTATTAATTTTTGGGCATCCGGCAATATATCGTAATCTAAAATACAGGATATGTCAATCATTCCTCGATTCAAAATAGAGTGTAACAACGCTCAAATGCGTCATTGGTTCGCTCGTTTCCGTCGTCGTAGCTGTGTTGTATCTCGTTCCTTGAAGATGGTTAATGTTACCATTGCTTTGTTCGCTATGTTCCATTC
>WREN01000325.1 GCA_009779295.1 Oscillospiraceae bacterium
CACGTCACGCTTGAAGCGGGAACGGGTTGCGTTCACACCGCGCCGGGTCATGGTTCGGAGGACTTGGAGATATGCAAAAAATATGATACAGAATTTGGTACTAACATTGGTGTAGTCGTGCCCGTTGACGATAAAGGTTACATGACGAAAGAAGCCGGCAAATACGAAGGCTTGCGTTACTACAAAGCCAATAGCGCTATCCTCGAAGATATGAAAACAAGCGGCGCGTTACTCGCGCAGGAAACGATAACGCACTCGTATCCGCATTGCTGGCGCTGTAAGAATCCGGTTATATACAGAGCGACCGAGCAATGGTTCGCGTCGGTTTCGGCGATGAAAGACGCGGCTGTCAAATCGTGCGACGATATATGGTGGATTCCCAAATGGGGTAAGGAACGCATGGTTGCGATGATCGTCGAG
The DNA here is from genome assembly GCA_009779295.1 of Oscillospiraceae bacterium. Taxonomy (GTDB): domain Bacteria; phylum Bacillota; class Clostridia; order Oscillospirales; family CAG-272; genus WREN01. The sequence continues at coordinate 421 of WREN01000325.1, forward strand.
CGTTCGGATTGGTGTATTTCGCGCCAGCGTCACTGGGGCGTGCCGATTCCGATATTCTATTGCAAAGATTGCGGCGAATATCTCATAAACGACGATACCATCAACGCCGTTTCGGACGTATTCAAAGTTAAAGGCTCAAATGCGTGGTACGAAATGGAAGCCGACGAAATCCTGCCGGACAATATCAAATGCCCAAAGTGCGGCTGCAAACACTTCACCAAAGAAACGGATATAATGGACGTTTGGTTCGATTCAGGCTCAACGCACGCCTCCGTTCTCGACGCGCGCGAAGAATTGCGTTCGCCTGCGGATATATATCTTGAGGGCGGAGACCAATACAGGGGATGGTTCCAGTCGTCGATGCTTACGAGCATAGCGTCGAAAGGCGTCGCGCCGTATAAAATCATCATCACGCACGGCTGGACGGTTGACGGCGAAGGCAAAGCAATGCACAAAAGCGCGGGCAACACAATCGCCCCCGAGGAAATCATAGGCGAATACGGCGCGGATATTCTGCGCTTGTGGGTGTCGTCCGTCGATTACACGAACGACGTTAAAATATCCAAAGAAATCCTCAAACAACTATCCGAAGTTTACAGAAAAATCCGCAACACGTCGAGAATCATTCTCGCGAATTTGAATGATTTTAATCCCGATACAGATATGGTTGCTTTCGACGATTTGTACGAAATCGACAAATGGGCGCTGTCGCGCTTGAACAAGCTGATAAAAAACACCAGAGAAGCCTACGATAATTACGATTTTACTTCTATATATCATAGTATAAATAATTTCTGTACAATAGATATGTCCAAGCTGTACATCGACATCACCAAAGACCGCGTCTACGTAGAGAAGAGCGATTCGCTCGCTCGCCGCTCCGCGCAGACCGCTATGTATATCATAATCGACTCACTCACGAGAATCCTCGCGCCTCTCCTCGCGTTTACTTCAGAGGAAATATGGAGTTTCATTCCGCATAAATTAACTGATAACACACAAAGCATATTGCTAAACGATATGCCCGATTATAATTCCAATCTCGGTTTTGATGAACTCGAAACCAAATGGAACGCGATGTTCGACTGGCGCGACAACGTTCTGAAAGCGTTGGAAACGGCGCGTGATAATAAATTGATAGGCAAATCTCTTGAGGCAAAAGTTGTGATAAAAACCAGTAATGACGAATTGTTCAACTTGCTGAACGGTTTTGAATTGGCGACGATATTCATCGTTTCGCAGGTTGAAGTAATCAAAAGCGAAACGGACGAAATCGAAATCCTCCCCGCGGACGGTGAGAAGTGCGATCGCTGCTGGACACATTCGACCGACGGCAGCAAAACAGAAGACGGATTTATTTGTTCACGCTGTAAGTCCATCATCGGTGCTTAACATGTTGTGGTGGATAATAACCGCGGTAGCCGCCGTCGCCGTTGACCAATTCACGAAGTGGATCGTCGTAACACACCTGAAGCCGATTAATTCTTTTCCGCTATGGCAGGACGTGCTTCACCTTACATACGTGGAAAATACCGGCGCGGCGTTCGGAATGTTGAAGGATCACAGATGGGTTTTCTTGATCGTTTCGACGATCGCCATCATCGCGATGATAGTGTTCATGATACTTCAGCGCAAAAATATACATCCGCTGTTCGGCGTAGCTATGGGCATGATTATCGGGGGCGGTATCGGCAATATGATCGACCGTACTCTGAACGGTTTCGCCGTTGACTTCATCGACTTCACACTGATTAACTTCGCGGTGTTCAACGGCGCGGATTCATGTATATGCGTCGGCGGAGGGTTGCTTGTCATTTACGTCATATTTATTGAAAGCCGGAAGGAAAAAAAGAAAAAAGAAGAATATGAAAGAAACAGAAGTATTGATTCCGGAAGTTGAAGATTTTGGCATTCGAATTGATAAATTTTTGTCGGAACGTGTTGATTTGACACGTTCCGCTTTACAAAAGCTGATTGAAAACGGAATGGTGACAATCAGCGGTAAACCGATAAATAAAAACCATATTATCAAAACCGGTGATATTATTTATGTAAATATCCCCGAACCGGAATTTTCAAGCATTGAACCGGAGGATATTTCTTTAAATATTATCTACGAGGATTCGGCGATAATTGTCGTCAACAAGCAAAAGGGAATGGTCGTTCATCCCGCGCCCGGCAACTACAGCGGAACATTAGTCAACGCGCTGCTGTATCATTGCGGCGGAAGTTTGTCCGGTATAAACGGCGTGATCCGTCCGGGAATCGTCCACCGAATCGACAAGGACACGAGCGGTTTATTGATTGTTGCGAAAACCGATGCCGCGCACGTGAATCTCGCATTGCAAATTCAAGCGCACACGTTTGAGCGTATATACCACGCGGTAGTTATCGGCAATTTGAAGAATGACTCAGGGACAATCAACGCGCCGATTGGAAGGCATAAAACCGACCGAAAGAAAATGGCGGTCACGACAGACGGACGGTCTGCCGTTACGCATTATAAAGTGATTGAGCGGTTCAACAAATTCACCTACGTCGAACTCAAACTCGAAACGGGACG
>WREN01000326.1 GCA_009779295.1 Oscillospiraceae bacterium
AATCGGCATGGGACCGATTGGAAATACCCATGCTTTGGCATATCTCGATTGTCCGAACGCTGAACTCGTCGGCGTTTGCGACATAAACCGCGACCGCGCAATAGCAGCGTCAAGGAAATACGGGGTTCCGTATTTCCTTGACGCCGCGGAGATGTTAAAAGTATTAAAGCCGGATATTTGCAGTATCACGACAGGCGGATTTGAGTATTCAAGCGACCACTATCTGCCGACGATACAGGCGCTCGAAGCCGGATGTCACGTTCTCGGCGAAAAGCCCATTTCGAATGATTTGCGTCACGCGCAGGAGATGGTCGATACCGCTAAACGATTGGGCAGGTGTTACGGTATTGACATGAACCACAGATTCACTCCGGCGGCGCGTCAGGCGAAGAAATGGCAGGACGACGGGCGTATCGGTGAATTGCTGTTCTGCAATATGGCGTTGTGGATAGGCCGGTTCGGCGAATTCGATTCCGAAGTCTATCACCTGAAAGCGTTGAATCCGCACAGCGTAAATATTATGCAGTATTTCTGCGGTGCGGTCGATGAAGTTTCATGTTTCGCCATGAAAGCGGACGGACGGAAGATTTGGTCTTCAGCTTCTATCAATATGAAATTCAAATGCGGAGCGGTCGGACATCTGACGAGTTCGTATGACGTCAAGCGAGGGCATCCGATGGAACGCTGCGAAGTCGCCGGAGTCAACGGCCGGATGGTTTTCGAGGATATGTGGCGCGAAGCGGTACTATATCCCGCGGACAGTTGGGTTAAAGAAGTTTACACCAATCCGGTTTTTGAAGGCTACAGGGGATTCGACGACACTTTCCGCGCGCGGATTCACGATTTCGTGCGTCAGGTTAGTGAAGGCGCCGCCCCGGAAGATATTGACGGCAGCGGGCTTGAAGGATTGGAAGCGCAACGGGTCATACATGCCGCGATTGTTTCGCTTAAAGAAGGCGGTAAGCCGATAAAAGTGGAGGATGTTACAGAGTAGACAAATTATAAGGGGGATTGAAATGAAACGCATAGTTTCAGCAATATTAACATTAATTTTAATTTTAGCGCTAATCATTTCATGTTCGGAAAGCGCTGTCAGCAGCACGATAAACGATGAGAGTTCCGAAGAAAACGATTCAACTATCGTTGAATCGCAGGCGGAAACCGGACGCGCACAGACAAAAGATAACTTGCCGAACAATCTTAACTTCGACGGAGCGGTAATACGCATAATTCACCGCGACGACGGCAGCAATCTCATGATTGAAATATTCGCGGCGGAAGATACGGGAGATATTGTAGATACCGCCATTTATAACCGTAATCTGGCACTCGAGGAGCGGTTGAACGTAAAAATCGAATCGATTCCGTTTGAGTGTAATATACACGACGGGACTCCGGTAAATAACGCTATCCGTAAATCCGTTTTAGCCGGATCCGATGATTACGATGTTATGGCAAATCATATGTATCATGTAAATCCATTAGTTTTAGACAATATGTTTAAAAATCTATTAAAACTTGCCTATCTTGATTTTTCACAGCCTTGGTGGGCGCAGGATTTTATGGAACAAGTCACGCTTTTCGATAAATGTTATTTGATGGCGGGTGAAATCGGACTGACAATGATCCAAAGCATGTATCTGATATTCTATAACCAGAATTTATACGGCAATTATTTTAATGACGATATGTACGATGTTGTTTTAAACGACGCATGGACGCTTGACAAGTTGATAGGATTCGGAAAAACCGTTTACACAGACGTCAACGGTGACGGATTATATGACGCCGATGATATTTACGCATATTCGACGACATCAATCAGGTTAATTGACGCGCTGCTTGTCGGCAGCGATATAAAAATTACCGACCGCGACCACAACAATATACCTTATTTTGTAGTGGAAAGTAACGAACGCACTTTCACATTTGTGGAAAAAGTAAACGCGCTTATATCAGACAAAGAAATCACATGGCGTGTAGCCGAATCAGCGCAAGGCGAAGACGACATGCTGAAGAAATTTTCCGAAGGAACGTTGTTATTCATGCCGTTTACACCTATAGGAGCAGAAAAACTCCGCAGTATGGAAGATAATTTCGGAGTCATTCCGATGCCGAAACTCGACGAGGTTCAGAACTATTACGCGACTTCGGTACATAACGGATTTTCAGCTTTTGCGATTATACAAACAACTAAAATTGAGGACGCGGCAGCGGCGTTTGCCGAAGCTATGTGCGCCGAAACTTACCGCAGCGTAACTTTGCCTTATTATGAAGTAGCGTTGAAGGTCAAATATTCTCGTGACGATAAAACCTCGCAGATGCTCGATCTTATCCGCGATTCGATTAAATTTGATTTTGCGTATATAAATGAAGCTTCCCTTAATCTTGCGAGTGCGCAATTCCGCGAAATAGTTAAAGCAAAACCGGAGAACGTCGCGTCAACTTTAGCGAGAAATATGGTGACATGCGAAAAGAAACTTGAGGAGTTTCTCGATAAATTTGCAGAACTGGAATGATTTAATTAATTAAAAAAACAAAAGATGAATGGAATGAAAGGTCGGACGAATACTTTAAGCAAGATATTGATGATTATGAAAAAATCATAGAAAATCCTGAACGGGCGTTTCCGATTGCCGTTTATCCATTGATTAAAAAATATTTGGGAGATTTTAATGTAAAGGGCAAGAAAGTCCTCGTGCCGTCAAGTGGCGACAATAAAGCCGTGTTCGGGTTCCATTTGCTCGGCGCGCAGGTAACTTCATGCGACCTTGCGGAGAATCAACTTAAAAACGCGAAAATCATCGCGGACAAATATAACTGGGATATTGAATTTATCTGTCAGGACAGCATGAAGCTGGAGTTAATAAAAGATGGCGAATACGATTTGGTATACACTTCGAACGGCGCGCACATCTGGATCGGCGATTTGCTTGGGATGTATACGAATTTCCACCGCGTTTTAAAAGACGGCGGATATAA
>WREN01000327.1 GCA_009779295.1 Oscillospiraceae bacterium
CTCGAATCAAAAAAAATAAAGCCCTTGACAAGCCCGCGGTTGTGTAGTATAATATCAGCGCGGTGCGGAATTGTGTAAGGGTAGCACGACAGACTCTGACTCTGTTTGTCTGGGTTCAAATCCTAGTTCCGCAGCCAAAAAAAAGTCAAGCCTGCGCTAAAAAATTACTGTTGATTTTTTATGAACGCAGGCTTGACTTTTTTGCATTTCCGGGGAGAATTACCGCATAAAACGGCTGTTTTCTATTCAGTTATAGTGCGCTTTGCTTTTTTTGCTTCGTACTCGGCTCAATTTTTTTTGAACTCCTCTGTCTCTTATATAACTGACGGTGAATTTAATCGAATCACTGAAAACAGACATAATATCTCTTGTCGGAAAATACTATGACAAATTATACGGCGCACATTTCAAAAACATGGGAACATCTCAAAAAGGGAGCAAAAAAATAAATAATGAATGAAAATATGCGATTTTACATCGCGCAGGGAATCGGATTTATCGGCATGGCGCTGATGTTTACAGCATTTCAGCAGAATGACAAGCGGAAACTTCTTTGGGTACAGGCAAGCGCAGGCGCAGTATTTACGGTGCATTTTCTGCTTCTGGGCGCGCTTACGGGCATGGGTATGAACCTTGCGGCAATTCCGCGCAATCTGATTTTTTCGCGTAACCCCGCTAAAAAGCAGCAGCTTATATGGACGGCTGTTTTCATCGCGGCGTTTGCGGCTTTCGGTATATTCACTTGGGATAGCATTTTTTCATTGTTTCCGGTTATCGCAATGAGTATTGCAACGATTGTATTCAGCCTGAAAGAACCGCGTTATTTCCGCTTTCTTAGCCTGCCGATTTCGGGGCTTTGGATAACATATAACATCATATCATTTTCGATTGCGGGCGTATTGACAGAAGCTTTCGTGATTTGTTCTATTTTGATAGCGATAGTCAGATTTGATGTTTTAAAAAGAAATCAAAAATAAAATTAAAATTATAGTATAGGGAGCGAAAAATGAATTTTAAAATTAGCGGTTCGATTTCACGCGAAGTATTAAATAATTATTTATCCCGTGCCGTTACGCACGCAAGCCTGTTAGACACGCACGAAGGGCAAACGGACACTTTTGACGATGATTTGCGTATGCTCTTGAAAGAAGGCGCGAAGTTTATCGGCAGGGCGGCGTATGTGTGGGGTGTGCTTGACGATGCGGAGCATTGGCGCAAAGTGCGCGAACGCGCCGAGCTTTGCCATAAAGCTGACCCTGAGATGATGCTGCAATGCTGCGTGTTCGAGTGCGTTTATCAAGCGTTCTGCGAGAGTACGCCGATACCCGAATGGGTATTAGAGGCGTTCGGGCAGCTTTATGAGGAACGTTGTTTCTCGCTTGATAGAATGACGTTCCCTGACGGGCGGTTCACGAATCACTGGGGCAAAAACACGGCTGTCCCAAATATCATGACGCTTGAAGGGCAGATGTGGATATATTACCGCGCCTGTATGTATATAAACTGCGGGTGCGAAGCGATACACTTCGGGCAGGTGTGGCTTATCGGCGCGCTCGATAAGGGCTGGGCAAAATGGCGCGAGATAGTAAAAATGGTGCGCGAATACGCGAAAAAGCACGCGAGGCGCGGTTATGTCGTGTGCGACGCTCACTGCCACGGTTTGATTACGGACGATGGTTATTCTATCTTTGATTTTAATTCGTTTCCGATTAGGTTACGTGAAATCGAGGGTGAGTACGGAAAATGCGTGCTTGAGCTGAATTACTCGGACAGCATTTTCGGCAAGAGCAAAGGCGGTATACATCCGTCAGGCTGGATTGCCGACCCGTTGCCGTTTTTAGTGGAGTTTGACAATTTCGGCGTGTCAAAAGCGCCGGGGGAAGCTACCCCTGAGAGCATATTCGCTTGGGGGTATGACGAGATAACGTGGTTCTCTGAACAGCCGGCAGAGTATCGCGCGGAGTTCCTTCGTTATGCTAACGGCTGGATAAACTCGCGTTACCCGGAGGGCTGGCTACAGATGCCGTCGCGGCGCATAATTACGAAATCGCGGGCTGAGCGCGGAATTTACAGGGCTAATAATCCGTCGCCGGATTGTCCGCTGGGCTTGGGCGACGAAGATATTATCGCGGAGATTTGGGTGTAAGTCTACAGCGGAGAAATATGAAAATAATGCGGAGAGTGTAACGCGAGAACTAAGCAGATGAATAAAAAAACAGATAAAATCGCATTTATAGCGCTTTGACTTTTTATAGTCCGGTTATTGTTTTTACTTCAATTTATCGCAGAATCTCATGAATTTCAGAAAAATTGTAAATTAACTTTGCGATGAAATGAATGGACAACAAAAAGTTAAACGGCTATATATCTACAAATGGTTTAAGTCGCATAAGGGAGAAACGATGACTATTGACAGATTCGAGCATATATCGAACGTCGTCGGTCTGCTTGCGGAGACGATAAAAGTGCAGGAAGGATTGAGGGGATTGCATTCAGTCAAATAAAAACCACTTGTCCCGTTTCATTTGATTGCCGGACTGCGTCAAGGATTTTCGTTAAGCTCAACGCGCTGCCTGTTGAAACGCCGTATTGGTTTTCGCCGCGCAGCGCGGCGGCTATATGGGCATATATAATATCTGCGTCCCCGTATCTGTCGCCGTTTACTGTTTCCGTCGTTATTTCTATTTTGGCGGCGGTCCCGTATGAATTGCTGTCGGCTGTGGCAGGCAGAACCGCGCGGTGGATTTCTATCTCGTTTTCCTTGATGAATATAGTCCCCCTGTCGCCCTGTACGACCCAATTCGGCAATTTATCAGCGCACAGGTTATATTCGGAAACGATAATAACGCCGTCGTCTGTTTTAATCACCGCGTAAAATATATCCTCCGCGTCGCCCAGATTTATCAAATGCCTCATTTCGGCGTAAACGGACTTGACCGGTTGCCC
>WREN01000328.1 GCA_009779295.1 Oscillospiraceae bacterium
AAGTCTGTCTTTCCGTCGAACCCTCGTTTGTATTGTTTATCCATGAAAAGTATTGCGGCAGCGACGGTGTTTTTTCATCTGCGCCGGAACTTGATTTTGTTTTCTCTTGTTTTTCCTGCATATAAATTCCTCCCCCGACCGGTTAATTAAGTTAAGTTTAGTCTATCGCTTCAAAATAGAGAATGGCTTGCGCCTTATTTTAGCATTGATTATTAATGTTATTCCTAAAGAATTTTACGCCTGTTGATGTAATTCGTTATTTGCGTATCGTAATCGGGATAAACGTAGTCAAATTTTTCCGCGATATAATGAGACGCCCGGCGGAATAATGCCTGCGCGGCTTCCAATGCCGCCCAACAATTTTCAAAGGAATCCATGCGGTAGGTTTTCATCAGCAAGTCCCATTCGGATTTAGATAAATATTTATCTATAAATTTACTGTGCTTTCCGACACTGAAACCGTAGCCGTAATCTATACCTATTTTCCATGCGAGCATACGGAGAAGTTCCACTCTCTCGATTTGTTCCATGTGCCATGAAGCGAACAACAATTCTTTACGGAACAGCCCTTTTGCGATATATGCCGAAACCCACCAAAACTCGTTGCAGCAGTCGTCGAAAAATTCGGCGGACGGCTTATAAATCCAATAATCCTCATCAGTCGGTATAGGGGGATTTAAAACAAGGCTGTCTTTATCTAAAAGTATTTTTATTAATTTATCCCACTTCAAATACTTTTCTAAAAAGCTGACCGGCACAATTTTAAGGTCTATTTTTACATCGTCCTCAAAAAGCATAAGGTACGAATAAAACCAGTCTGATTCCGCCGGGAACAAATCCATATCTTCGGGTTTTTGAATTATAACCCTTTTTCCGAACGCATCGAGCCAATCGTCATTTTTCGTAAAAGACTGCGTATCGGTTACGATATATGTTATGTCGTAATCCTGAAAATCATCTTTCGGGATATTGATATTAGTCCGCGAGCCTTCCATTCCAACGACGCGGATTCTTTCATCATTTTTAGCGAACCCTAAAATCAAATCAAACATTTCTTTTTCCGAACGCATTTATATTACCTTCTCCACAATTTAAATCTCTCAATTTACCGACCACAAATGTTTATTCGATGCGTCATTTCTGTCTAACGAACGTGCCAACTGTACCCGAAAACCTAATAGTATCCTCGTCTATTATGGTTATATTCCACCTATCAACTCCTGCGCCAACTTCATACGAAAGCATATAGCTGTTATACGTTTGATCCCATTTGAATGTATAATCGAATATAGATATAGTACCCGAATCACGATGTACCAGTAACAACTGACCATCCTTAAATTCCAACGACGACCATTCCGTCGTTTCAGATGTGGGGAGATATAACTCGTCGGCTATGGTTTGGTCTTTACGCTCCGAACAACCCACTAACAGCGTAAACAACAAGACAAGCACAATAGACAAGATTAATTTTTGTTTCATAATACATACGCTCCTGTTCAAAATATAAATACTCTACGTTATCAAAACTTATGCGATATGCCGCTTTGTTTCATTACAGCATTTGCAACGTGGCGGGATTTTATTTTACCGTCAACAGGAAAATTTTGATTTTTTATAGGACTGTGCCATATATCGTGATCGCCTTTGCCCCGGCGCAAAAAATAACAACCGTTTTCCTGTAGAACTTTTCGCACGACTTTTTCATACTCCGCCATTACGCAATACTCTCCCAATGAATCGTTTTAAAACACAGTTTTATATTATCTGTCATTTTTCCGTTCAGTTCAAGTATTTCATACGCCGCAATTTTTACTCTTGCAATAAGCGCGTCAAATGAATTGCTCTCCAGCGCAAGGGGAATTTCGTCGCACACGGCGCACCATACTCCTGCGGTTTCATCCCAATTTACTTCAATATTATAATTCACGCTATAACCTCCGTTCGTATAATATAAATTTTCAAATACATAAGCGAATATTAGCACAATCGAATCGGAAAATCAAGGGCGAAGTTGTAAATTCAATATCCCGAATTTTTGTCCACAACGTGCAGGAGAGGTTTTTCCTCCGCGTATAAATCAAGGTTTCGCAAAAATATTTCGGCAATACGGCCGCGCGTCAGCTCAAGCGTGAAATTTCCCGATACATGGGGCGTTATAACGCAGTTTTTCGCCGTCCACAACGGGTGCGCCGGCGGAAGCGGCTCGGGGTCGGTTACGTCGAGAAACGCACCGCCTATACGCTCTTCGTTCAAAGCCGAAACAAGCGCGTCGTGGTCTATCGCGGAGCCTCTGCCCACATTCGCGATAACCGTCGACGGATTCATCAAAGCGATACGTCTTTTGTCGATTATACGCGCGGTTTCATCGGTTGACGGAAGGCAAAGGGCGACGACGCCGGCTTCGGGCAGGGTTTCGTCTAACCGCGAAGAAGTGAACTGCCGCGCAAGATATTCCGGTTTTGGCGTATCTTTTCTTCTGACGCCCGTCACCTCGGCCCCGAGCGCGGCGGCGCGCTCCGCAAAACATGAGCCTATGTCGCCCATTCCCACCACCGTTATTTTACTCCCGTATATTGAGCGGACGGGAAACTGCGGACCCCACAGGCGTTTATTTTGATTTTGCATATGCTTGTCAAAACGGCGGAACAAAACCAGTATCCCGGCAATCATCGACTCCGCGATCGATACCCCGTAAGCCCCCGACGAGTTAGTGAGAATTACCTCGCCCGACGCGTATAATTCGCCGTTTATATATCTTTCCACGCCGGCGAAAGGGCATGCGAGCCATTTCAGGCATACAGCTTCGCATAAAAGCTCGGGCGGGACATTTCCAAATACGACTTCGCATTCGTTTATTCGGTCTATATTTTCATCGTTTAACGATATAATTTCAAATCCGTACCACTTGGCGGCAGTATTTA
>WREN01000329.1 GCA_009779295.1 Oscillospiraceae bacterium
AGAAGGCGGAACGTATGAAACCAAGCAACAAAACATTCTGAAATTTGAAAAATTTCTAAATAAAGAAGACGCTGAAGTATCTGTACTGGATATAAAAGGTTATAGATTGATAGGTTTTGAAAATACAAGCGGAGGCTATCAAATCACCGAATCGCAATACGAGCGCATTGTAAATGCGTTACATACGGATCGCCCTACTATTTTGTGTACCCATGTGCCCTTTTATACTGAAACATTGACTGAAGATACAGTAAAATATTGGAAAAGCAACATCGTAATGGGCTCGCCGGATTTCCCGCCAAACGAAAGTACCCAAAAATTGCTCGATTATTTGTCCACAGAAACCAATCTGGTCGTCGCGATATTGACAGGACATATACATTTCAACCATGAAGATTATATTTTTGGGACAATCCCGCAATATGTTACCGCTCTGTCTGCGGAAAAAAATCTGAGGTGTATAACGTTATGAAAATAGACATAAAACGTATCGAGTTTGTAATCACCCATTCCTGCACTGGGAATTGTAAGCATTGTTCGGCCGTTCCCGAATATGAGGGCAGCGTTGACGCAGAAGCCGCTGTGCAAGCGGTGAAACGATTAACAAGCCGATACAAAGTCGAATCGATTATGACATTCGGCGGCGAACCGTTATTATACGCCGACACGGTGTGTAAGATTTTCAAAGCCGCGCAAAATATTCCAAAGCGGCAAATAATAACGAACGGATATTTTTCAAACGATGAAAAAGAGATAGAATCCGTCGCGGCGGCAATCACCGCGAACGATATTTTAATTTCCGTTGACGCGTTCCATCAGGAGTACATACCGCTCGAACCAGTCATCCATTTCGCGAAGTCACTGACTGTAAGGAAGCGCGTCCATCCCGCATGGCTTATAAACGAACAGGACGATAACCCGTACAACATCGAAACCAAACGTTTGTTGAAAATTTTCAACGACATGGGAATCGAATCAACTCCTCACGGCAACAATATTTTCCCAGCGGGAAGAGCGTTACAATTCTTTCCACCACCGGAGAAGATAGATTTAACCGTTCCGTGCGGTGAAATGCCGTACACGGGCAGGCTTGACGAAATCGAATGTGTTTCCATTGAACCAAACGGTGATTTAACGGTGTGTTCGATTCCGATCGGTAACATTTATAAAGACGACGTCCTGTCGATTCTCGACAACTACGACCCATACGCAAATCCGCTTACCAGCGCATTGCTCGAAGGCGGAGTGGCGAAATTATTGGAAATCGCCGGAGACTTCGACATCAGCGACTGTTACACAGCCTGCGGGGTGTGCAGGAAAATTATGAAGGGAATGTACAAACTTTAATGAAAATGACCGGAGCGGCCATAACAATACAAACGCTTATCAATCACGGAGTCGATGTGATTTTCGGGTATCCCGGCGGCGCGGTGTTGTACCTGTACGACGAACTGTATAAAAACAGCGACAAAATCAAACATTATATATTCTGCCACGAACAGGGCGCAACTCACGCCGCCGACGGTTACGCCCGCGCCACAGGCAAGACGGGCGTCGTCTTCGCGACATCCGGCCCGGGTTCGACTAATCTCGTGACGGGCATCGCGACGGCGTACATGGATTCCACGCCGATGATCGCCATTACCGGAAACGTGCCGCTCGGTTTGATCGGCAAAGACAGCTTTCAGGAGATCGACATCGCGGGCATAACCATGCCTATCACAAAACACAATTATATAGTTAAAAACATAAACGAACTTGAAGCCATCATCTGCGAAGCGTTTCAGATCGCGCGTTCGGGCAGGCCGGGTGCGGTGCTTATCGACATTCCTAAAGACATCCAGACTTCCGTTTGCGAGTTCAAAGGCGGCAAGCCGTGGGAACTGTTTCCGCATCCTGTCGTCAGCGATGAAGCAATCATCGAAGCCGCGGAAATAATCAACAACAGCAAAAAGCCGTATATTTACGCCGGAGGCGGCGTAATATCGGCGGGAGCGTCTGAGGAATTACAAGTGTTCGCCGAGAAAATCGACGCGCCGATCGGGTGTAGCATGATGGGTTTGTCAGCTGTCAATCACAAACTCAGAAACAACATCGGCATGACGGGTATGCACGGCACATACGTTGCGTCGGCAGTTCAAGCCAAAGCAGATTTGATAATCGGCGTGGGCGTTCGTTTCAGCGACCGCGCTACAGGAAACAAAATAAAGTATCAGGAAAACGCGAAAATTTTGCATATAGATATTGACAAATCCGAAATAGGGAAGAACGTTTCAGCATATAACAGTCTTGTTGGCGACGCGAAGGATACATTAACGCGTTTGACCAGTTTCGCGGCGCATAGAAAACTGCCGAAATGGTGGGAGGAAATCAACGGTTATGCCTGCGAATCCCGGAATACGCCGAAAGAAATAATCCAAACGGTGCATAAATATATGCCCGATGACGCGGTTATCGTTACCGACGTTGGTCAGCATCAAATGTGGGTCGCGCAGTATTATAAATTTTCTAAACCGCGCACATTTTTAACATCCGGCGGATTAGGCACAATGGGTTTCGGCATGGGAGCGGCGATTGGTGCGGCTATTGGAACGGGTAGGAGAATCGTTCTATTTACGGGCGACGGCAGTTTCCACATGAACATGAACGAATTCGCGACAGCCGTGACGAATAATATTCCGCTGATTGTGATTATTCTTAACAATAATGTGCTCGGAATGGTTCGGCAATGGCAGAATTTATTTTTCGAAAGCAGGTATTCAAACACAACTTTGGAACGTAAAACCGATTATGTAAAGCTCGCAGAAAGTCTCGGCGGCAAAGGGTTTAACAACGATTTTGAATCCGCGTTACAACAAGCGTTGACGGAAACTGTTCCGGTTATAATTGAATGTAAAATTAACAAAGATGAAAAAGTATTTCC
>WREN01000330.1 GCA_009779295.1 Oscillospiraceae bacterium
CAATACGGTGTCGGAAACCGTCACATTACGCGGTACGGATTCACCCGTCAACGCCGTTGTGTCAAGCATGGATTTCCCTTCGATGACAACGCCGTCCAAAGGTATTTTTTCACCGGGTTTTACCATAATAATATCGCCGATATTTACGGTTTCGGGGGGAACCCGTACTATATCGCCGTTCTGCACGATATTTGCATAATCGGGACGTATATCCATGAGGGCGGTAATGGATTTCTTTGATTTGCGTACCGCCATTTCTTGAAAATACTCGCCTATTTGGAAGAACAGCATTACAGTTACGGCTTCGGGGTATTCGCCTATGATAAACGCGCCGATAGTGGCAATGCTCATCAAGAAGTTTTCGTCAAACACTTTTCCCCGTATAATGTTTTTCAACGCCCGTAAAACAATTTCTCCGCCGAGAACTAAATAGCTGACAACAAACACGGCAATGGAAATATATTGATGTAAGTCGGCAAGGATTGAAATACTCAACCCGCCGCCGAATATAGCCGCGCCGATAATCAGTTTTATCAAATCCCATTTTTCTATTTTTTCATGGGTATGGTCGTGCGTTTCGTGGTTTTTGTGTTTTTTATTGCTCTCGTTATGCTCTACAACAGTTACATCAGGTTCGTATTTATGTACTATGTCATTTATACGCTCTGTTATGTTTACCACATTGTTTTCTTCTACTTCGATATGTAATATAGTCGTCAAAAAGTTTACCGAAGCGAACGAAACGCCGTCCATTGTCTTTACGGCATTTTCGATTTTAGCCGCGCAGTTTGCGCACCCTAACCCTTTCAATAAGTATTTTTTTAACGTTAATGTGCTAATCATTTTTTCTATCTCTTTGTTTATTAGTTGTTCAAGTATTCAATCGTGTGAGTAAAAAATTTTACTCATGGATATGCTCAAAACCTTTTTCAAAAATGTCTTTGATATGGTCGTCTGCAAGCGAATAATAAACTACTTTGCCTTGTTTATCATATTTTACAAGATTCGTAAGACGTAGTGATTTTAATTGATGGGAAATTGCGGACTTCGTCATTCCTAAAAGCACGGCAAGGTCGCAGACGCACATATCCTCACAAGACAACGCCCATAAAATACGGACACGAGTATTGTCCGCAAACATTTTATATAAATTGGCAAGGTCATAAAAATTTTTCCCGTCCGGCATAGCATTACGGACACGTTCTACAACATCCTCATGGATTACATCGCAATCACATACAGACTGTTCTTTTTGCTTCATAACAATACCTCTCTCATAATTGAGCAACCGTTCAATTATTATTATATTCGAATATATCACCGTTGTCAATAGAGAAATTGTAAATTTATTTCCGTATTTATTCAATAAATCATCTGGAAAAACTGTCATCTCCCTATCTTTAATTTCCTATCGTGATGAGAATCCACGGCAATGTTAAAAATAATACTAAACCCACCGCAACGCATGCGAAAACAATTAATGCTCTTTTCATAATCTATACCCCGTTTCTCTCAAAGTTGATATATTTATTATACCACCATCCGACAATCAAATCAAGTTGAAGTGTTCACAATTTTATGCTATATTAAAAATAGTAAAATTATACAAAAAGGAGTGGTAATAAAATGGTTTTTTGGGACTGCAATATGAGTTACGGCATCGACGCCGTTTGTAAAAACATTGGCGATCTAAAAAAGCAAATGCAGCAAACCGGCGTAACAGGCGGTTGGATTTTCATGGCTTTCAACGAAGTCACCCGCGCGAACGAAATGCTGGCGGAGGATATTAAAGACGAGCCGAATCTCTACGGGATAATAAAACTCCTGCCGCCGTATACAAGCGAAACGCCTTCGCCTAAGGAACTTCCAGCGTTCATGAAAAAGCATAAATTCGCGGCAGCAAGTTTCTCTCCGCGGAATCAACGGTTCATGATGCGGAAGATTTCAGTCGGCGATTACCTTGAGGAGTTACAAACACGAAAGATTCCCGTGGTATTCAACACGAACCGCGGCGTAAATCTCGACGACGTGGCGAATATCATGGCTGACTTCCCCGCATTGACGGCGATCCTTACGTACGCGAACTGCTGGCCAAGCGACCGCGAATTGCGTCCGTTCGTTGAAAAATATCCAAACCTGCATCTCGATATGTCGTATATGCTCACCGACGACGGCTTGCGCGAATATTCCGCGAGCAAAATATTGTTCGGCAGCGCGTTTCCGGAATCGTATATGGGCGCACATATGATGGTGATTAAGCACACCAACATCTCCGACGAGGCTAAAAACCTTATCGCCGGCGGTAATTTATTACGGATTATGGAGGAAGCTGTTTATGATTAACAATAACTCACAATTGGCGCAGGCGTTCTGGGAAAGGGGTAAGCTCGACGACTGCCCGATCTACGACTTTCACGCGCATATGGCGCCGGCTTCGGACATATACTTCCCGACGTCTACGCCAGAAGCGATGATTAACACGATGAAACGCTGCGGAACAAAACTGACCGTATTCGTTTCGCATATCGCTTTGGATTACCTCGAAGGCGCGGAGATTGATTTGCAAATGGCGAAGAAATATCCGGAATATTTCAAGCTGTATCACGCGGTGATACCGCACAAAACCGATTTCAAAACAGCTATCGAACGAATCGAAGCGAATCCGTCAATGTATTTAGGATTCAAGTTCCACAGCGATATGCACAAAACCGCGATAACAGACAGCGCGTATGAACCGTTTTTGGCATATATGAACGAAAATAAGCTGCACTCGTTGTTCCATACCTGGGGTGGCAGCGGTTACGACGGCGAGGATTTAATGGCGAAAATGGCGGATAAATATCCTGACGGGACGTTTATCTGCGGGCACTCATTCTCCGGGCATTGGAAGCGCGGCGTTGAGGTGACTAAGCAATTCCC
>WREN01000331.1 GCA_009779295.1 Oscillospiraceae bacterium
GAATCCGTGAGTTTTCCGCCGCGGTAAAGCAAATTGTACGTGAGTTGCTCCAAATCCGCAAAATCCAATATTCCGCGCCGTAACTTTTCCGCGTTAAGACGCTTTTCAAATTCTGTGAGAAACAAATAAATATCTTTATTGATACTCGCCGTTTTTTCGATTGCATTTTCGATTTGTTCATCGGACAAGCCGAAAAAATCGTTGTAGATTTTTTCGGGCATTTTACGGAAATCGTCGCGGATTTCTTTGTAGACGTTGAGCTCGTCGGTACGTAAATTGTTCGCAAGCCGACGGTCGAGCGTTTGCTTCTCATACGATTGCAACAACGTGCGCATTGAATCGTAATCAAGATTTTTCAGCAATCCGCAGATGAATTTGTAATCGTATTCAAACGCGGCGCGGTAATGGATGTAGCCCTCGTCCGACATGTAATCCAACGCCATTTCGTAAGCGCGCTTGAAATAGTTGAGCTGGCGTTCGGTGATACGGCAGAACGTTTCGACCCATTTATCACCCGTGTTTTTTATTATGAATTCAAGACCGTCGGGATAGGATTTCAGTTTTTTGTAGAGCTTAATGAAAGTGTCGTTGAGGTTGTCGTCGCGGGTCGTGACAAACGTCTCAACAAGTTTCTCGAACGAGCTCATTTCATCAGGCGGCGTGTTGTAGAAATACTCTATCGTGCGGTTCATGACGTCGTTGTAAATCAACTGAATCTCCATATCGTCAGCTATGCGGATGTTCGCGTTCAAGCCAAGGACGTGGAAATTGTTCTTGACGACGTTGTAGCAGAAACTGTGGATAGTGCTTATGCGCGCTTGGTTTAAAAGTAATATCTGCCGCGCCAAAACTTTGTTCTTCGGATCGGCTTTCACGGTTTTGTACAGCGCTTTCGATATGCGTTCCTTCAATTCCGCCGCCGCCGCTTTTGTGAAAGTTACGGCAAGTATGCGCGAGATTTCGACGGGATTCTCCGCGTCCGTTAAACGCGAGATTATCCGCGCGGTCAATACGGCAGTTTTCCCCGACCCTGCCGCCGCCGATACGAGCAAATCGCGCCCGCGCGATTCTATCGCTTCTGCTTGGGATTGCGTCCATTTTACTTCCACAGCTTATCCCTCCTGCATATAGGTTTGTTCGCGCAGTATCCGCAAGCGTCGTATTTGTTCGTTTGCAAAGGTGTCGCCGACATGTTGCCGGATTTTAGTGCTACTCCGATTTCGATTATTTTGTTGTTGATATTCTCCATGAGATTGTCAAGTTCTTCCAGCGTGAACAGAGATTTTTCGGAAGCCTTATTGTTTTTGAACGGTATGAACTGTCCGCTCAGGTCCGGTTCCATTGCTTGTAATATCTCCATGTCGTCAAGCAGAATCCCCTTGCGCGAAAGTTTTTCGTGCGCCATGTCGATGACGATTTCGCGGTCTTTTTCGGATTTTATTGTTATGTCAGGCATTTTCGCGTTGAAATATAATATTCCGGCGGGCAGGATTTCATTTCCGTCGGAGAGGTTTTGCAGTTTTTTACCCGGGTTCTTCCAAATTGAGAACAGATACAGAAACATCTGCAAGTTCAAACCGATACGAATGTCGTCGAGCGAAAAATCTTTCGTTCCGGTTTTGTAATCGATGACGCGAATGTAAAGTCTTTGTCCGTTGGAGTAGGTGTCAATACGATCGATAACGCCGCTGATATATATCGCCGTGCCGTCCTCAAACTCGATTTTGTATGGCGACGCGATTTCCGTGTTGGTGAAATTGACCGGAACTTCAAAATAGCGCGGTATGAAACTACTCTGCAAAAATTCCATGTGCAGATTTTGAATCAACAGGAAAACATTTTTGCCCAACCGCTTGAATAGATGTTCATATCTTTTATTTTGCGAGTCGTTTTCGCCGTATATGTCAGCTTTATAATGCGTAATGATATCGTTGATTATCGCTTGGATTTCGTCGTCGGTCGGCATTATGTCAAATTTGCACCGACTCAGATATATTTCAAGCATACGGTGAATGAAAGTCCCGACGTCGGCGGTGCGGAAGATGGCGTGGCGGATTTCAGAAAGGCGCATGATATACTTGCAGAAGTATGAAAACGGACACATCACGTAGTTGTCGATACGCGAGTGTGTGAGGATTATATCCCCGCCGTAGAGATTCTGGGAATGTTCCGCAGACAGTTTGTATTCGGTTTCACCGAGCGGCAATTCGCAGGATTCCAATTGGGTAGCGGTGATTTCATTTTCGCTGTATATTTGTTTTAACGCCGTTCCGATGGGTTCGCGCCCCAAAATCTGCGTGTACTCAAACGACGCTTCGTAACCTTCAATCAAATCGAGCGGTTCCATTTTTTCATAGTTAATTATTGGCAACGCCGGAAATAAGTTGAAAATCTGCTCGCACGAAATCGACGGTTTCTGCTTCTTGCCGCTCAAATCAGACGCTGAATAAATCAACGTGACCGTATCGCTCGCGCACACCGCCGCGTTGTAGAAATGCAGGTATTCATCCGTTATTTTTGCGTTGCTGTCATAAGTGAGGATAACGTCCTCGTTTTCGAGCATGATACGTTCGTTTTCGGTGAAGATACTCGATTCGCTGACCGGCTGCGGAAAGATTTCGTCGTTCACGCCCAACAGATACACATGCTTGACCGTTCCGACACGCAGTTTGTCCGCGTTTCCGATTGTGACTTCATCAAGCGACGCGGGAATTTTCCCGATGTCCGTTTCGTTAAGCACGAGCATCAAAAGCTGTATATATTCCTCCGCCGAAACCTGAAAATCCTGCGCGGCAAGCACGACCTGATCCAACGCCTCGACGAAACTGTTCCAGATTTGTGTGCTATCGTCTGAACGTTTCATCAACTGCTCGGGGATGTTCAGCTCAATTAAAAAATTATACAA
>WREN01000332.1 GCA_009779295.1 Oscillospiraceae bacterium
AAGTTATTAAAATGAAAAGATTTTTATCTGTTTTTCTTCTGATTATTTGTTTTATTTTTACAGCTTGTTTATCTAACGACAAAGTAGACGTCAATAAAAAAAATCAATCCCCAATCGATGATATTGCCGAAGAAACCGCGGAAACCGCAACTCAATCGTATTACGAAACCTTGGGAGAGCGCGACTTCAACGGGGATACTTTCACAATTCTCGATGCGGTCCATCACCCGGACCTTCAAGTCAATTTCGCCGCCGAAGAAGGATTAAACGGCGAGCCGGTAAACGACGCATTGTTTAACCGCGACAAACTAATCGAAGATAAATACAACGTAAATATCAAGTATATTCAAATGGTGGGACAAAGCCCCGGCTGCGCCGCTTTGCAAAAATCGGTTCTTGCCGGTGAAAAAACATACGACATGATTGTGTCTCCGGTGCTTGGCAATTCATTAGCCTCTATTTCTACGCGCAACGTCCTGTATAATATGACCGGCGCTCCGTATCTGTCGCTCCAGTCGCCGTGGTGGAGCAAATTGATTTACGATAATATGCAGTATAACGGCAAGCTGTTTTATAACGGCGGCGATATTTTTCTCCCGTCATACTCCAAATGTTCCGCCGTAATGGTATTTAACCGGAAATTGTTGCAGGACCACGGCATAACCGAGAACTTATATGATTTGGTATTCGAGGGTAAATGGACTATTGACGTCCTCGAGAGGCTCACCAAAGATACAAACATAGACTTGGATCAGGACGGCAGAATGCATGCCAACGACGACTTTTACGGCTTGATTTACCAAAACCATGAAGTGTCTATGGGGTTTTTCCTTGCCGGTCTGGACATGAAATTTTCAACTGTCACAAATGATATTATAAATGTCGATTTGACTTCTCCCCTCAACATAAGTAAAATAGATAAGCTGGCCGGAATGCTTGAAAGGGTAAATTACTCCGACCAGAACGATATTATACATAAAACATTCAAAAGCGGCAGGGCTTTGTTTCTCGTGCATTGTATGGAAACCCCTCAATTATCGCTGCGCGACATGGAAGACGATTACGGTATACTGCCCATGCCGAAATGGAACGAGAGCCAAGCAACATACGTCAGTTTTATCAACGCATGGGGAAGCGGGTTTGTCGGGATCCCGTTAACTGCCGATATTGAAAAATCAGCGTTCCTGACGGAAGCAATGGCATACGCCGGAAATCAACTGCTCCGCCGTCCCGTATATGATATTACGTTAAAGGCAAAAGGCGCGAGAGACGAAGAAAGCGAACGTATAATAGATATAATCATCGAAACCGGATATTTGGATTTAAACAGCATATATAATTTCGGCGGAACGATGAATTTATTTGAGAGCGCAATTATCAACAAGAGCCCGTTCGTTTCAGCGTATGAAGAAAGAGAGCCCCGCGTGCAGGCGGACATCGACAAATTTATAGAAGCTATGTCCGCTGATAATTAACCGCGCAAAAAAAAGCCGCATTAATAATTATTCTGTCTGCGGTATTTACGATGATTTCGTGCAGTCAGAACGAAGGCGGAAAAAATAACTCTTTTAACGCGTATAATGGATACAGTCAAACGACCGCATAACAAGGCGGTTTCGAAACGGATCGCCCTTTCGCGTTAATTTGCGGCATTTTCAATTTTGAACGGGAGTTTTAGAACAGGTCTATTATATTATTTTCTATTCTATACTGTCGTATTGTTATCTTCGTTATTGCATGATGGGATAAATATAAACCTGACAATCATCGTTAATCCCAATATTAACGCCGCCGCTTTTTTATTTTTTGACGAATTTTTCATAAATATATTAAACTCTTTATTAATTTTATTATTCCGCGGGAATCAAGTCGATGAGCCGGCAACCTCCGCCGTACCCGGGCGACGTTACATATTGCGGGTTGCCGGATAGCATTGCGTCTTCGTGTGAAAAATGCAGGTGCCCGCCAAATACGGCGCGCAGATTGGGAGTTTCGTTGCAGAGACGCCAGAACTCCCGCGTGACGGCGGTTGGCTGCGGCGAGTGGATTATGCCCGGCTGCCGCTCAGCGCAGAGATGTTCGGGAATCCCCATCACGATCGGGCTTTTCCAAAAATCCATGACCGCTTTTTCTAAAGTCGGCAGATACAGGGGGATATGCATAAACAAGATGCACGGCGTTTGTTCCGATAAAATTTTACGCAATACTTCCAGCTGCCGCTCATTCACTTGGTATTGGGTATTGTCAATCCCCAACAGGGCGACGCCGCCGATATCGCGCTTTTCAACGCCCGCGGGGTCCATCACGCTTGACAGGCCCGTCCGGCATGTCTTTATACCCCATCCAGTCATGGTTGCCTGCCACGAACAAATACGGCGGGATATCCGCGCGGTTGAGCATGCGGTCGAGCTCCTCCAAATTTTTACGCGCGGGGAAGTCGATGATATCGCCTGTCAGCACGAACAGGTCGACGCCGTTATCTTTACCGTAACGCAAATGGCGCTCAAATATATCTTCGGGCGCGAACCCCGGACAGCAAGAAAAAGCGCGGGTCCGCTCCTGCGCGTATTCTTGGGCGCGGGCTGATTCACGCTCATCGGCGTGACACAGGTGCGAATCTGTGATTTGCATCAGTTTGACGGGCCGCGTCAAACCGGCTATGTGGAGTTCGGTCTTTTCCGGCATCAGTAATTCGCGTATTTTTTCTTCGTTCATGTAAATCCCCTTTTTATATTGAATTTATAGGTGCGTTTATCAGCCGCCCTATTTCATTGAGGGACATTTTCCAGTATATTTGATTTGTTATATTATATATGGTAACATATGACTTGCGAATTGTCAACGGTTTTAGTGAGAGCTTATATTGTATTTGAATAAAAAATATTATTTTTATTTCAATAAAAAT
>WREN01000333.1 GCA_009779295.1 Oscillospiraceae bacterium
ACGCATAAAAAAGTCGGCGAAATCATCGCCGGCTACGGATTTAAGAAGATTTTACTCGTTTACGGAGGCGGGAGCATCAAAACGACCGGGTTGTACGATTCTGTTGTTGATTCGCTGTACACTGCCGGAATCGAGTTCGTCGAACTCGCGGGCGTTGAACCCAATCCCAAGCTGTCGATGGTGTTGAAAGGTGCAGAAATTTGCCGCCTGAACGCGGTCGAACTCGTGCTTGCGGTCGGCGGCGGGAGCGCGATCGATATGGCGAAAGTTACCGCGGCTGCTGCTGTCAACGACTGCGACCCATGGCTGTTCTCGATGAAGAAAGCCAATCCCGGTAAAGCTTTGCCGGTCGCGACGATTCTCACGCTTGCCGCGTCGGGCAGCGAAATGAGTGCTTCGGCGGTTATTACTAACGAAGAGAAACAGCTCAAACGCGGCTATAATTCCGATTTCAACCGCCCGCTGTTTTCAATTTTGAACCCAGAACTCACGTTCACGCTGCCGCCGTATCAGACCGCGTGCGGCGTCGTCGACATAATGATGCACACGCTGGAGCGGTATCTGACCAAGCACGGCGACGCCGAACCGACGGATATGATTGCCGAAGCGATTTTGAAAACGACGATAAATGCGGGGAAGATTGCAATGGCAAACCCGTGCGATTACGACGCGCGCGCGCAATTGATGTGGGCGGGAAGCCTTTCGCACAACGATTTGGCGAATGCCGGGCGGTTGTTCTTCATGGTAAGCCATCAGATCGAACACGAACTCAGCGGAATGTTCGATTCCATCGCGCATGGCGCGGGGCTTGCGGTCGTATTCCCCGCATGGGCGCAATACGCTTACAAATACGATGTCGCGAAATTCGCGCGTTACGCCGTCAATGTCTGGAACATTGATTACGACTACAGCAATCCCGAAGCGACTGCCGTCGCGGGAATTAACGCGACGAGAGAGTTTTTTAAATCCATCGGTATGCCTGTTACGCTCGGCGAGTTGAACGTTCCCGAATCTTCGTTCGAGGAGATGGCGGTAAAATGCACCAATTTCGGCGAACGCACGCTCGACGGGTTCATCCAGTACGGCAAGGATGAGATTATTGAGATTTTGAAACTGGGGATGTAAGCTATGATTAATATTTTAAACGCGATTAAAACTTTAGCGGATAACCCCGTTTTAGAGGTTGGTGAATTCTACTTAGGACGCAACAGGATAAATAATATAGGTGACGGATTACAAGAATATGTAAAAGATTTATTTGCTAATAGCATAAATGATGAAAACGCAACCCGCGCTGTTAAGATAAGCGAAGTATTTTCTTATAACGGCAATAGTAATAATCCGCCGGATTTAATGCTTAAAGGCGGTGATGCGATAGAAATAAAGAAAATTGAAAGTATGGGAAGTGAATTAGCGTTAAACAGTTCCTACCCGAAAGCAAAACTTTACGCGAATTCACCAATGCTAACTAATGCTTGCCGGAATTGTGAAAACTGGCATGAGAAAGATATGTTATATATTATTGGAGTGATGCCTAGAGAAAACGGAGAAGAAGGAACGTTTTTAACTACTTTGTTTTTCATTTACGGAATTGATTTCGCAGCAAGCACAGAATTTTATGAAAATATATTAAGTGATATGACAGATCCACTGGGTATAACATCTATATTTCGTCGAGGAAAGTGTAAAATAAATAATTTTTCATATATTTTTAATTATGTTTATACACCTTCTTTAAATACGAAATTCGAATTTGTGGCAATAATTAATAAAGATAAGTATGATTCCTTTCCTGCTACCGATAAAAAAGCGTTAGAAAATTTAAGCGAAATTAAAATTGAAGATGTGAAAATAAAAAACCCCGATAACCCATTAATTTTAAAACAAGCAAAATTAATTAAATATAATAAAGGAGCTTAACATTGAAATATCAACTTTTTCCACGTTCACGAGGAATGACGAAAGAATTATTAGAAATCATAAAATGTTTTGAATCTGTCGAAGTAGCTATAAATTCTGCTGATAATTCTTTGCGAAGTGATGAAGTATTAGAATATTTAGATAAGTCATTATCCGATTTAAGTTTTGATGTAGAACGAAGTAAAAAAAACAGTGATAAAATTAGGGTTCCTGTATTATTCGGTCAAAACAATAATATTGACAAAGAATTTAACGCCGATGCACTGAGCGTTGACGGTAGAATTGTAATTGAAATAGAAGCAGGTAGGGCAACGGAAAATAATCAATTTTTAAAAGATATTTTTCAAGCATGTATGATGTTTGAAGTTGAGTATCTTGTTTTAGCAGTGCGCGAAATATATCGAGGGCATTACGATTTTGATATAGTATATACGTTTTTAGAAACCCTTTATATATCTGGTAGAATTACTCTACCGTTAAAAGGGATTTTATTAATCGGATATTAATTTAAAACCGCGTACGTTCGTGGGATGAAGTGTCCTTTACCATTCAAGCGGGCGGCAGGCACGCTCCTATTCATCCACAAGCTCCTAAAATGACATTTATTGAACAAAACAAACGGGAATTTGTTGAAGGGCAAGAACATTTATACAGACGTTTAAGTGTACGGGAATGTGCGAGAATACAAACGTTTCCCGATATTTTTAAATTTTATTACACAGATGTTGCAGATGGTTACAAAATGATTGGAAATGCCGTTCCTGTACGTTTGGCAAAAGCTCTTGGAAAAGCAATAATAGAACAAATTTAATAAATCACCAATTCTCCACAGATTTCACGACATCTTTTGGAGAATTTCATTTTATGGTAATTTTCGCCGTTTGCCAGAGATTTTCGTCAACGTGATTTTATAAATATGCACAGATTCTAATTCGCTCAATTTGTAATCATACCCTGCGAATCCGCAATGTTCAAGCG
>WREN01000334.1 GCA_009779295.1 Oscillospiraceae bacterium
ATTTCGATATATGGAGCGCGCGAAAATAATTTAAAGAGTATAGACGTTGAAATCCCGCTCGGAGTGTTTGTGTGCATCACGGGCGTTTCCGGATCGGGGAAGAGTACGCTGATAAACGAAGTGTTATTCAAACAGCTTGAAATCATGAAGAAAGGCGCGAGAATCGTCGCCGGCGAACATGACCATGTACTTGGCGTTGAATATATCAACGGCGTGATAAATATCGACCAGTCGCCGATCGGGCGCGGCAGTAAATCCAACCCCGCGACATATATCGGAATATACGACAAAATCAGGGATATTTATTCCTCGACGGACGAAGCTGTCGCGCGCGGATACCGTTCTATCGACTTCTCGCTTACGCACGCCAACGGCACGCGCTGCGAACATTGCACGGGCGACGGAATCATCGTCACGAATTTACAGTTCATGGCGGACATTGAAACGATTTGTCCCGTGTGCAAAGGCGAACGTTTCTCAAAAGAGGGGCTTGAGGTTACATACAAAGGCAAAAATATTTCGGAAGTTTTGAAAATGACCGCGGAAGAAGCGTTATCATTCTTCGATGAAGTGAAGTATTTGAAACATAAATTGGGAATCATCAATGATTTGGGACTTGGATATATAACGCTGGGGCAGAGTTCGACGACATTATCCGGCGGTGAAGCGCAGAGGGTTAAGCTGGCGTATGAGCTCGCGAAAATCAAACGCGGCGCGCACAATTTATACATCCTCGACGAACCGACGACAGGCTTGCATTTATACGACATACAGAAATTGCTCGTCTGCCTGAACAAACTCGTTGACGCGGGTCACACGGTTATCGTAATCGAGCATCATCTGGATGTGATAAAGAGCGCGGATTACGTCATCGATTTGGGGCCTGAGGGCGGTAACGGCGGCGGGTACGTCGTCGCGGCGGGAACACCCGAACAGATAACGAAGGCGGAAGGGTCGTATACGGGAAAGTTTTTGAAGGAAGTGTTATAAAAAAATAAAGGAGTAAATAAAATGGACGGAAGAACTGAATTGCAAAAAGTCAGCGAAGAAACCATGCGTTTTATGCGCGGAAAATATAAACTCGATGAAATACCGGGCAAATACTACAACATCGATTGTCTAAAATTCCGACAGGGAAAAAGAACTATCTTGTCTATCAACATACACGAGGATCATTATGATTTTCAAATTATCTATGGCAAAGCCGAACGCGAAAAATTCGAGGTGCGGCTCGATGAATTTCCGCAGGCGATCCAAAACCTTTATAAAGAGTCTCACGCGCTCCCTGATGGGTTATGGATGCTGATCCGGGTAGAAGATTTGGTAATGCTGGAAGCGGTCAAGCAGATGATTATGATAAAGAAAAACCCGAACCGCAAGTCATTGCCGAAAACTCATATTCACATGAGTAATTGCGGGCATCGCTGCGATTTGTGCATTCATTATAAAGGCAAAACCTCGTTTAGCGCCGAAGAAATGGAGTATGCACGGGCGTGTGTGTCTTCCGTTTACACGGTTCCAATCAGTGACTTACCAATCAATTGCGACGGTTGCCATTTTCCCGATTGCACCGTCGATAGCGCGCATTGCAGAAAGAGAAAAGGTATTGATAAATGCTGGGCTTGCGAAAACTATTTTACTTGCTTAAAAACAGCGGGTTGGCCGCCCAAGATTCATAAACGAACAATTACCGCCGACCAAGTGACATATGCGATACTGCCCTATGTAAAAGGGCAATATGAGAATTAAAGTTTTTATTGCCCCTTGACAAATTATAATAAAAATGATAAAATTTTTATATCATTTGAAAAGATAGGATTGATTACATGAAACCATTCGACAATAAATTTATTACCGATTACTTAGAACTTACCAAGCACAGGGAACCGAATTTTGAAAATTTTTTAAAAGTATTAAAAAAAGAGAAGCCCGACAGATTCACGCTGTTTGAGTTCTTCTTAAACGGCGAGTTATACGCTAAGCTGGCGGACGATTTCAATCCGCCTAAGAACGCATTAGAGAATAACATTCTTCTGATGAAAGCGTTCAAAAATGCCGGCTACGATTACTGCACGCTGTCCGCTTCGGGATTCCATTACAGAACCAACGCAAACAATCACGGTAAATCGAGCCGTTCGATGAACGAATCAAGTATTCACGACCGTGAGAGTTTCAGCGAATACGTTTGGAACGAGCCGGAAGATTTTGATACGGGTGCGTTGGTAGGAATGAAAAATTATTTGCCTGATGGGATGAAAGCGCTCGTTTGCGGACCGGGCGGTATACTTGAAAACGTCGTGTGGATTATCGGCTACGAACCCTTATGCTATATGATTGCGGACGATCCTGATCTGGTTGAGGAGATATTCGAGAACGTAGGAACTCGTATGCTGCGATATTACGCGAGTGTCGTTGATTTGGATCACGTCGGCGCAATAATATCAAACGACGATTGGGGCTTTAATACGCAAACGATGCTGTCGGTTGACGACATGCGCAAGTACGTTTTCAAATGGCATAAAAAAATCACCGATTTAGTACATAAAGCGGGAAAACAGGTGTTTTTACATTCCTGCGGAAACGCGAAAGAAGTTTACGACGATATTATCGACGACATGAAATACGACGGTAAACATTCCTACGAGGATATAATCCAGCCTGTCGAAGAAGCGTATGAAATGCTGAACCCGAGGATAGCCGTAATGGGCGGTATTGATCTCGACTTCGTTTGCCGGAAAACGCCCGAGGAAGTTTACAACCGTTCGTGCGCGATGCTGGAACGTTCGCGGGAACGCGGCGGCTTCGCGCTCGGGTCGGGCAACAGCATACCTAATTATGTTCCGTATGACAACTATATCGCGATGATTGCGGCGGCGACGATGAATTAAAAAC
>WREN01000335.1 GCA_009779295.1 Oscillospiraceae bacterium
GCGTTTCAGAATCGTTTCCGAAAGGTACAGAAACCGCCGTAAAGGGTTCGGTCTACGCTTTAATCTCATTGCTGGTATCTGTAATTATGAAATTATTAATTGATTTCGCAAGAGGTCTAGTGATTTAAAAGTTTCTGATATTTCAAAATCTCTGAATATCTCCGAAAGCATGGTGAAATTTTTGCTTTTCAAATCAAGAAAAATTTTGAAAGAAGGCATGAACATGGAACGAACAAAAGGAGATTTAAGTTTTAACCCGAGTTATCTTGCATTAATGGTTTGGGGTGAAAACGCCCATGAATATTGGGATATGTGCAGAGAAAATCTAATAGTGCAAAACATTCTTCTCGCTTGTTATAATGACCGCTGTACCGTTGAAGATATTAGTTTGCAAATCGGAGTAGCTGTTCCTTATCTTGAAAGAGATTTAAAAAAGTTGTGCGAAAAAGATTTATTGATTCAAAAAGGCGGGAAGTACGAAACAAATATTATAATTTTCACCAAAGAGTTTTCGGAGGAAGCTGATGGAAAAACATTGCCTCTTAAACGCGAAATGGCGGAAATCATTAATAAGTGTTTGAAGGAACGCATTGAAGATATTAAATCAATCGGATTTAACAGAGGTACTCCAGACGATACTTTTTTGAAATGGCTTATCACGCATATAATCTTCAGGGAAGCAGACAGCAAGTACGGAAAAACATATGGTATTGAATTTACCAAGAATTACGGCGGAACAGAAACTTTTGTGTGCGGCGAAGAAATGTTCCCGAAACATCCCGGATTTATCCTTCAAAGCGGACGCAGGAATGCTAACGGCGACGAAATATTCTTTATGGATTTTTCAATATGCGGTCCCAGAGAACCGGATTTGTTTTATTTCGACCGTTATCCGAACCGAGTTAATGTCATACTCGAAATCGCGAAAGAAAATACAACCGAATTCAGCGAAAACGATTTGAGTGAAATCGCAGAGTTTATAAAACGTGGATTCGTAGTAAAAAACGGTGATGAATTAATTTTAAAACTTCCGATTTTTACGAAAGAACAATACGAAAAATTAAAAATTCTGATTGACGATGTAACAAACATTATCGCAGTCAAAATGCGGGAGATTGGTAACATTACCACGGATATCTTGGTACAGCATACGCCAATTCCATTAAAAAAAGAAGCCGAAAATATCGGCGCATGGACAAGAAAAGCTGACTGTACTACTTCACTTGTTAAAATAATGGTGGATACCGGTTATTTACAACAAGTTGCGGATAACGCGCACCCTACCACGTTCATAATGTTGGCGTAATCAAAACTTAAGGGATGCTGTGAGGCATCCCTTTTATTTTTATAGCTATTTTAATTCCGTTAAAAATCTACTCCAATTGCAATCTGAAATATACCCATGAAGTAGCCGCCGGTTCGGAATCGGCGGGATAAACACAATCCACATAATCTTCAAGCGGCGTACCGCCTCTCGGCGAAGCTACCGAAAGCCCCGAATATGTGGATAAACCCGCAACCGTCAATTCCTGGACAAAAACAGGTTTCGCGTTGAATCCCTTATGGTCGTCGTTCGCCTTGAATACTTCAATAAGTTTGGTATTGATCTTGTTTGTTATAAGATAAAGATTTCCGGATTTAGATTCGATGAAGCGGGCGTAAATATGACCTGTGAAGAGCAGTTCCTCGTGGATTAATTTATTCGCGCCGTCGTAAACATAATACATCATAGCCGCGTTGTAATTCGGGTCAACGCCGCCGTGACCCCAAGTCAAGACATGAGTATATCCTAATGTGTCGATATAGCTGTCACCGGCAGATGAGTTTTGAACCTGTGGGCGCGGATCCTCGTCCGTGACCGGAATTTCCAGTATAATTTGCTCCGTTATTCCCTCGTTAGAAAGCAGGCTCTTGAAATTCCACAGTTTCAGGGAATTTACAAGAAAAGTTGACATGGACTTACCGGACGGGTCTTCAAGTCCCAGATATTCATAATATGTGCCTATCTGCGCGACGAGGTTTATTGATAAATCTTTCCTAACCAAAATGTAAGGGTATAGATACGCGATAGGCATATCCATAAGAACCATATCGTTCCATTCGTCTGTTGAAGTGTCAAATGTCGTATAGATAAATTTGGCGTTCAGCCGATGATCTCCGACGCGGGGCATCAAAAATAAAATATTGCCGTCGTTATCGATCGACACAGCCTCATAATTATGTCCGCCGCTGTTCCACATCGACGTTTCATGCTGCATTATTTTTTCGAATCCCTCTTGACCGTACACAAATTTATACGCCGTAGGCGCGCCGTATGCAGATCTGACGTTGCCTCCGGTCGTAAGGCAGAGCACGTAAAGCTCGCCTTTTTTATTTGAAACAAGAGAAATTGCGGTTCCGGCGATAATTTCGCCGCCGATGTATTCCGGAACTTCCGTATCTACTCTGTAAACACCGAAGTCTCTTTTATTCGTGTCGCCGCTGTCGAGCAGTATCACCGCGAAAACGCCGTCTTTTGTCCTGACCAGTCTGTTTTGGTGTCCGCCCCATGCCGGAATCCAGGTATCTAAATCAAGTCCAAGCGCCGTTGTAAAATTGGTTTGAGAAACTATACTCATTTTCGATATTTCTTCCGGTTCTTCAAAGATTGGTTCTTCTGAATCATCGCCCGGTTCTTCAAAATCAGACTCGCCGCAGGCAAACAGCGAAAAGCACATAACTAATGCGGTTAATAATAAAATTCTTTTTAGATTCATATTACGTGTGTTTGTCAATAGAAAAGTTTAGCATTGGGCACCCGAAAAGTTGTGCACTTGCATCCCTGAAAAACGATTACAGGAAACCATCCTGCGGTGGGTGCTAAATGCAAAACTCAATGGAGGCC
>WREN01000336.1 GCA_009779295.1 Oscillospiraceae bacterium
TTCAATACATACGCCAGCTTGTCTTTATCCCATTCCAGTAGATTGCATAACTGTTCGTATGTAATCAAGTGCCAGTTGTTGCGGATTATTGTGATATAACCCGCTTCGTACCACATAGGATCGACTTCGATATTCGTGTCAAGCCCCATATCGTCCGCGGCTTTGAGGACGGTCGCTTCGTCCGTGCCGAGAATTTCCGCGAGCTTTTTGGGAGTTACCGTTTCCCAGTTGCGATAGATGAAACATTGATATACCGTCGGGAAATGCGCGAAGTTTAAATTTTTGTCTCTTAAAGGTGGAAGAGTTAGTGCCATTTAATTCACCGCCTAATTTTAGTTTTGTAAATATTATACTTTTTATTTACAAATAAGTCAAGATGGTGTATAATAAAATTATAGGAAACGAAGCGGATCCATAAAATTTATATTATCGGAGCTAAAATATTCTCACTTTTTCACTAACCGAAATTGCTTTTCTCAGTCTATATAATTGAGGACAGAAAAATTCATTGTAAACGGAGGTGAGATTTTGGATAAAGAAAAGTATGATAAATTAATCGCAGAAGCGGCGAAAACAATATTTTCATATTGCCGCGCCCGTACCAATTCAAAAGAAGATGCGGAAGATTTATCGCAGGAGATAATACTCAAACTTTTAATAAAACAGGAAAATCTGCGCGATGATAGAGCATTTTATGGCTTTATGTGGACGATTGCCGGCAATGTTTGCAAAGAATGGTATAAAAAACGCGCAAAAAATATTGAGTTCGAGCTTGACGAAAATATATCTGACGACGATACGCCATTGGTTGAACTGCTTGAAAAAGAATCGGATTTAAAACTGTTGTACCGCGAGCTTGGATTGCTCACCGAACAGTACAGAAAAGTCGTGGTCATGTATTATTTCGATGATTTAAAAGTTTCCGATATTTCAAAATCTCTGAATATTTCCGAAAGCATGGTAAAATTTCTGCTCTTTAAATCAAGAAAAATTTTGAAGGAGGGCATGAACATGGAAAGAACAAAAGGAGATTTAAGTTTTAACCCGGTTAATTTGAGCATAGGAGTTATGGGAGCAACCTCTGCGGAAGACAGTCAATCGATATGGAATTTAGTCAATGACAATCTTATAGCACAGAATATTTTATTCGCCTGTTATAACGACCGCTGTACTGCCGAAGAAATCAGTCTGCAAATCGAGGTTGCGGTTCCGTATCTTGAAAAAGATTTGAAGAAACTGTGCGAAAAAGAACTGCTGATTAAAAAAGGCGGAAAATATGAAACAAATATTGTGATTTTTACCAAGGAGTTTTTCCAAGAATCAAATGAAAAAAGGCTGCCGATGCAACGTGAGCTTGCAGAAATTATTGGCAGGTTTATAAATGAGCGTCTTGACGAAATAAAATCTTTCGGGTTTTGCAGAGGCATTGAGGACGATAATATGCTGAAGTGGCTCATCGCTTATACGGCGTTTCTCCCGCCGTCACAAGAGTCAGCTGAAAACCGGAAAGCAAAAGAGCAGAAAAAAGCTGATTTTCCATATCCGAGAGGCGGAGGAATCAAAAAATACGCAGGCATAGAAGCGATAATATACGGCGAGGAACATTATCCGAACAGCGGCGGCGGACTGACGACCCTTTCCCGAAGTAACACGAACGGGGACAAAATCATGTTTGCGGATTTTTCTGTAAACGCAGAAGCAGATTGTTCTTATTTTGACAGTTATCCGAACCGCGTCAACATTGTATTTGATATTGCGAGAGGAAAAAAAACAGGATTCAGCGAAAACGATATGGTCGAAATCGCAGAGTTCATAAAACGCAGATTTATAAAAAAAGACGGCGATAATCTGAACTTGAATTTTCCTGTTTTAACAAACGAGCAGTATGACAAAATAAAAAATATGCTTGACGATATAAGGGATGACGTTTGTAGAAATTTAGATGAAGCTGATAAAATTGCCATATCTACTTTAGTGCAGCATACGCCGGTATCAATAAAAAAAGACGCTGAAAATATCGGCTGGGTAAACGCGCGCAACTTGGTAGTCGGAGTTGTCAAAATAATGCTGGACAACAGTATCCTGAGGCGAGCTACAGATAACGAACACCCGACTATGTTTGTATTGTTGGCGTGACTTCGCAGTATAAACATTCCCAAGAAATGAAAATAATAAACGGAGGAATAATATGCTTCAATTTGAACCCGGCAGGATAATTAAAGGATTGGGCGGGCTGTACGAAGTCCGCACCACGCGCGGCAAGAGCGTGATGTGCCAGGCGCGGGGATTGTTCCGCCACGATAATACAAGCGTGAACGTGGGCGATTACGTTACGATTCTGGTTGAGCCGGACGGTAGCGCGTCGATTAAAAGTATAACCGAGCGCAGGAACGTTTTAATTCGTCCGCCGCTCGCCAATTTGGACGTTATGTTCGTGGTGATAGCCGCAGCTTTGCCCGATCCGATACTGTCCGTTTCGGATAAATTGATCGCCATCGCGGAACACAACGAGATCGAACCGGTTATCGTCATCACTAAATCCGATATTAAAAGTCCAGATTATCTTGCGGAGATTTATACTAAAGCTGGGTTCAAAGTTTTCATCGGGACGGAAAATTTGCAAGAGTTCATCAAAAGTTACTGCGGCGATAAAACTGCCGCGTTTTCGGGAGCGTCGGGTGTCGGGAAGTCTACGCTGATGAATAAGCTGTTCCCGAACGTGAATCTCGATACAAACGAAATGAGTCACAAAACCGGAAGGGGCAAACATACGACGCGCCACGTGCAGTTGTATCCGCTGTCTGATTTGTTATCCGACGATAGTTTAACCGGGTATCTCGCGGATACGCCCGGGTTCAGTTTGCTTGATTTCACGCGGTTCAA
>WREN01000337.1 GCA_009779295.1 Oscillospiraceae bacterium
AATGTATCATCGCCCGCCATAACGGAAGCATAGGCTTTGTTCCCCAGATCATCACGCGATCCGGCCTGATAATGCGTTATTTTAACTCCGAACCGTTCGCTGACAAGCTGGTCGCGCATATAAGTGGCGTCATTTAATCTGTCGCCGTTTTGTTCTGTAGGGATGACGTCAAAAGAATAAATATCCTCATCAGCCAGCATAATTCTGAAATCGTAGCCGCCGTAATCTTTTACAGGCAAATCCTCCCGGATTAATTCGCGGGGGTTTTTAATTTCAATTTCAGGCATTGTATCTCTGACAGCCGACTTTGTTTCATCGGAACTGGTATCAGCTTTACATGCCGTGACCGAAAGTATCAGTGCGGTCAATATGAAAATCGAAATTACTTTTTTTACGATCATAATTTTTATGTTTACTCCTATCAAAAAAAGTGGTATAATATATTTTAACTTATAATAATAATAAAAATTTTAGCAACATGGAGTTTGATTTTTTACAAATAAGTTACAAAGATAATGTTGATAAAATGTTACGCATCTTTTATTATAAAATAAACAAAAAATTTTATTAAATATTTAAAAGGGAGTTTTGGTTATGAAAAAAAGCAGCATAGTAGCGTTAATCTTGGTTACCTGTTTTATTTGTATTATTTGTTTATCCTGTGCGCAGGAAAATGAAAAAGCGGAGCAAACTACCTTACCCAAAAATGAAATTGTACCCGAAACAGAACTCGAACGGCCTTCCATACCCGCCGGTACGGATTACGGCGGATATAATTTCAGGGTATCGGTTCCTGAATTTGGTCTCAGTGTAATCGATTTCCACAGGGAAATATTCGTTGAAGAACAAAGCGGCGACACCATGGACGACGCGGTTTATATGAGAAACCGCTTGATTGAGGAAATGCTGAATTTCAATATTTCGATCATAGTAGGTACCGGGCATTGGCTGGTCGCTCATCCTGCCGCTATATTGAAAGTTATATTAGCCGGAGATGACGTTTTTGATATAATCGACGGCGCGTACCAGCCGATGCTGGCATATAACGGCGCCCTTGTGAATCTGTATAACGTGCCTAATATAGATTTATCTAAGCCGTGGTGGGATCAGCGCATGATCGAAGATTTATCGTTTAGGAAAAGCAAGCTTTACTATTTAATCGGGGATATAGGGCATTGCGGCATGTCCGGCGTTATGAGCATGTTATTCAACAAGCAAATGTTCGATGACTACGGATTTAAGTACCCTTATGAAAAAGTACGTCAAGGCACGTGGGTTTTTGACGACTTCGCTAAACTCATCAGAGACGTCGCGCTTGACTTGAACGGCGACGGTATAATGGATCACAACGACCAATGGGGATTATACGGTAATTCCGGTTCGGTATTGTGGTTTATGCTCGGAAGCGGTGAAAAAGTAATTAGTCTCGATAAAGACGGAATTCCCTGCATTAATTCATTGAACGACAGGCATGTTCAGGTGTTGTCGAAAATAGGAAATCTGTTTTCAGATAAAAATTATGTCATACTCGCGGAAAATATAAAAGGGGGACCTGATCCTTATGAAGCATTGGAATCGGGACGCGCTGCCGGTCGTTTTTTGTTTTTCTATACAACTGTTGCGGGAATCTCAACTCTCAGAAGTTTTGAATATGACTTCGGCGTTTTGCCGTTTCCGAAATCCGATGAAAACCTGCCGGAATATTGCAGCCCTGCGACAAGTTACAGCAGCGGGGCGAGCGCTATAAGTATACCCGTAACCAATTTGAATTTAGAACGAACGGGTATGATCCTTGAGGCGATGTCGGGATATTCCACCGATATAATAATTCCCGCTCTCATAGACGTTGCGCTTAAATCAAAATACACTCGTGACGCGGAATCCGGCGAAATGATCGAACTTATACTCAGAACGAAATTCTTTGACATGCTTATGGAATACGGTTGGGGACGCCTTTCATGGGGTAGTTTATATTATGATGTTTATTCCAATTTAAATATGAAAGGTTCCGAAACTTTTGTATCGGATATTGAAAAACAGTTGCCGAAATCTGAAGCGGATACGGAATCATTTACAGATATATTTGACGAGTTTAATTATTAAAATATCGGGAGAACAAAAAAATGGATAAATACGGAACCGGCGCGTATGCGCTGATGGAAAAACTTGATTACATACGTTTGGCAGGGACGGAAGGCGAAATAAAAGCCGCCAATGTTTTTTGCGAAGAACTTAAAAATATGGGACTTGAACCTGAAATTGAATCTTTTGAATTCGATTCATGGGATATACAGAAAGCAGCATTGATTATAACCAAACCCTGCGCGAAATCTTATCCTGTAACAGGTTATGGGTTGTCCGGCAGTACCGGTGAGAACGGATTGCGCGCCCCGTTTTTGTACGCCGAAAACGGTAACGATATGGTGTTATCACAGGCAAGGGGTAAAATAATATTGTTGAATTCGCCGCCGAATAAAGAGATGTACGGCAAATTGGTTGAAGCAGGTATAGCGGGGTTTATCGCCATCAGCGGTACGCTGACAGACGAGCGCGACAAAACCGATTTGGAACTGCGTTTCTTACGCAAGGAACAACATTTGAAAAACGGCGAATTGGCGGCAATTCCGGGTGTGTCAATACGGGCTATCGACGCGATAGAAATGCTGCGCGGCGAACCGGAAGAAGTAGTGATAACATTAGCCCAAACCGAAATTAAATTGACCTCACAAAACGTTATCGTGGAAATTGCGGGTACGGATAAGCCTGACGAATGGATCACCGTCGGCGCGCATTACGATACCGTCCCTTTCTCTCACGGCATGTACGACAACGCTTCGGGCAGCGCCATAATAATGGAAGCCTGCCGATATTTCAATGAGC
>WREN01000338.1 GCA_009779295.1 Oscillospiraceae bacterium
GTCTTCCCAGCCTTTTACAAATGAATAAGTGTAGTCGTTATTAATAAGTTTCAACGCTTTTTCAAAAGTTGACACCGAACGCTCTGTCAATATATCGTAGTACGGTATATTGTCCGCGTCTTTTTTTGTGTACATATTGCCGCCCGCGTAGAAAAATCCCAACGCGCAATCGCCTGAAATAAAGCCGTATAAATCCTCCTCGGTCATTTGCCCGTCGCCGTTCAAATCTGAACTAATGCCTTTGATAACTTCGTTCATTGAATCAAGCGTCCACTTATTTGCTTTTACCAATTCATATAAATCTACTACTTCATAATTCCTGCAACTGTTTGTTGAACAGGATTGTATGGGCATAATCGCTTGTACTGACGCTAAAATCGCTCAGCGCAAGAAAAATTTTATTGCCGACGGATAAATCGTTAGTCGCACTCTTATCCCACCACGGTTTCGATAAATCGATGTACGGTATGTTCGCCAGATTCATGAGATAACCGTTCTGCGCCGTCGGAGCCGCGTAAATTTCGTGCGTCATAAGTAAATCGTATAAATCTTCGTCTGCGAGAACGGCGGCTTGTACCGCGTTATTCGGCCGCCTTTCATCGTCCTCATTCAACGCATACATAACGATTTTAACGTTGAACATATCTTCTACAGTCCTGTTTCGTAAATAAACCGCGTCGTTGATAGATTCGCCGTTCTGCTCGTCGGCGTAAATATCTCTCGTATGCAGCGGAGAACTGTGTCTTTCGTCGCCGCGTGTCACTACCCTGAACTCATATCCTTCATAATCCGCGTCTTCCGGTAATACCGGCAGTATTTCGGTTTCGTTTATTCTCTGCGTTTCATCTGAATTGTTTTTAGTTTCGGACGTTTTATCATTATCCGAACCGTTTTGGCAAGCCGTGAGTATTACAATGATGATAATTATTAATGAAATAAATCTTTTCATACGTTTAGTTTAACCTCCTTA
Organism: Oscillospiraceae bacterium; assembly: GCA_009779295.1. Classification (GTDB taxonomy): domain Bacteria; phylum Bacillota; class Clostridia; order Oscillospirales; family CAG-272; genus WREN01. Next base: position 971 of record WREN01000338.1, read on the forward strand.
AATCAATCTCTTTCTTTTGCATGAAATCTCTGATAATTTCCATTTGCTCATCGGTTGCGGAAGGATACGGCGCACGCTGCCAGCGCTCACAAATGCCATAAACTTCCATCGCGGCATGTATAACCGCGCTGAAATGCAGATTGACGCCTGCTACAAGTTCGTCAAAAAACGGCGAATCAAAAGTTTGTATTATTGAAATTGTGCGGTCATAATCGCGTTTGATAATGGCATCGTAATACAAACGCGCAACCTCAGGCAAGAAACGAAGATATACGGATAGGTAACCATTCACCTCTCCATAAAAATGCTGGTCAAAATGATTGATTTTCCTTCCTCCGGACAGGAATGCGCAACGCCCGTCTACAAGCGCGGTCAATTGCCTGCCGTATTGCCCGATTATGTCGTCTTATATTCCTATAATATCAATTCCGGAATCCAAAAATTTGCTTATCATTTTGAGCGGTAACGGACCGGCTATTGACGCGGTCATCAGAATTATAGGAATCCGCTCCGCGACGGCGGTATAATACGCCGATAACGTTTCGCCCGTGCATGAACCGGCCCAATCGGGCGGATATAACAATAATCCGTCAATACCCCATTCGTTGCAGGTATCCGCGAATTCGAGAGTCTTAGGCAAGACCCATCTGCTGCACGCAACTACACTCGATCGCCCTGCGGTTTGTTCAGCTACAAGCCAGGTGATATTGGTTATCTCATCGTCGGTCAATATGCTGTACAAACTGTCGCCGTATGTCAGCAGCATTGCGGGACTGCCGGCAGCAATGAAAAATTCCACCATATTGCAAAGCGCGGAATAATCAACGTCTCCGTTACGTGTAAACGGAGTAGTGATAGAGGCGACAGGTCCTGTAAATGCTTGTTTCATTTTATTAATATTCATAAATTCCACCTCAATATTCTATACCTGTGTCAAGCCAGGCGTCATCTGTTTGTATCTGTACGGATTTAAGCAATAGCGTTCCCTCTGCATCTTCCGGACTGATAAAATAAATGATAAAATACAGGTGATTATACGCGGTGTCTTTATCCCATACAATGTTAAAACATCCATCAGTTATATCTTTTTCAGATAATGTAAAACTCGTAAGGTAACTACTGAACCGGGTGCGTTGTTCGTTATTTGTAAAACTCAGATTGTCTATATAATAATTCGACAGCGCGATTATTGTACCGGGCGGAACGGAATCAAATTTTATTTCGATATTCCCCTTACGCGCAAATGAGAAATTCAAACAAGAGTAGCCGATGTTATTTTCAATAGCCCGCACAGCAAGCATACCGTTTTCAACTTCTGATTTCGTTACCCAGCGTGCCGCGCCGTCCGAAAAGTCTTCGGTAATATCCTGCGACAGAAGATTAGCGGGATCAAGCCGCATCAAATAACCGGTCGGTTCAGACCATTTTTCATTATCGCCTGAGTCAACAACGAACGGGCGCAGGAATACTTCATTTTCACTCGCTACATTAACAAAAGGATAGCAGTTAAGAATTTTGTCGGGATCGCGTTTTTGCTTTTTAAGGACAATATTTCCGCCGCAAATCGTTTTCAAGCCATCGTCGGAATAACCGGCGTGCAGGCACTGCCGCGCAACTGTAATACTTCCCTGCCATAGGTTCACCGAGTATGCCCGTCGTCGTTGGAAATCCTGCCTAATATCAACTGCGTTTTAGGCGCGCCCAACGGCGGGTCGAATATCCGGTCTCTGGGCATTACTCCTATCGTGAACAGTCTGCCGTCCGGCAGCCTTTCAACATTACTAAGCATGTATATGCCGTCAGCATAAATAATTTCCGAATTGAGATTTTTTGGTTCCATCATTTTATATTTCTCCTAACATAATTAATTCATTTTTGCGTCAGTCCAAGCTTTCGTCAGTTTTACCCA
>WREN01000339.1 GCA_009779295.1 Oscillospiraceae bacterium
TTCGGTAAGACCTAAACCTATTCCTTATCAAATGATAACAGGTACGATTCTACCTCCGGTTATCATCGGATGTTACACGGGCGTGTTCATTTGGGATTTCGTAATTAAAAGCGAATTCGTCGACAGATGCGCGGAAGGTAAAGAGATAGTTGAATACTGGCAGAAGTTTTTAAGCGAACGCGAAAGAATCAACTATAAAATGTATCCGCCGTCGTCGTTTTTCAAACTATCGGGCGCGGGAAGTTACGCCGGGCACACGTTACAGGATTATTCGATCGCGCTTGAAGGCGGGTTCAACGGAATCCGCGACCGGCTTGCGAAATCCTCCGAATTGAATCCGTACCAGAGGGACTGGTATGACGCGGCGTATATAATCCTTGACGGCGCAAGCGGTTACATCCGCGCTCACGCCGACGCGTTAATCAAAGCCGCGGAACTTTCAGAAGGTGAGGAACGCGACGAATGGCTCAAAATGGCGGCGAACTGTTACTACATCGCGGACGGCAATAAGCCCGCTACATTCTGGCAGGCGTGTCAGATGTTTTGGTTCTTGTTCTACTTGAACGGTCACGATTCGCCCGGACGGATAGATCAATTCCTCGCTCCGGCGCTTGAATCAGAACTCGAAAACGGCACGATAACGATAGAGGAAGCACAGGAAATCACAGATTGCCTTTATTATAAGATGGCGGAACATACCGCTTACGGCGCGACAATCGGCGGTTTAACACGCGACGGCAAAGACGCAACCAACGCTATGACTTGGCTGTGTTTGAGTTCGATACGCCGTTTACGTCTAACGTCGCCGCGCACCGGTTTACGCGTGCATAAAAGCACGCCCGAAGATTTATACATGGCGGGCATTACTTCCCTCTCCGAAGGCGTAACGTTCCCACACATGATAAACGACGAAATCGCCGTTGAAGCGATGGTCAGGCGCGGCGTTAAAATCGAGGACGCACGCGATTATTCACTTTGCGGCTGCGGTCAGGTAATGCCGTTCGGCAGGTCGTGCGGAGGTTACGAGGACGTTATCTGGAACTGCACGAAAACTTTGACTATTACGATGAACGACGGCAAAGACGAAATCGACGGCGCGCAGGTTTTGCCGCAGTGCGGAACGAAATTCGATACATACGAAGAACTCGAAGCTGCTCTACTCAAGAACATGGAATACACGATAATTTTTTCCGTGCAATGGGTCAATGAAGGACGCAGATGGTCGGCACGAAACATGTCGGATTCGTTGCGCTCAATCCTCACAAACGGCTGCATTGAACGCGGTTTAGATTTCAGGAATGCCGGAACGTATTACTATCAAGGCATGATTGACGCGCTCGGATTGACGACAGTCGCGAACAGTCTGGCGGCGATGAAGTCAATCGTTTACGAGAAGAAACTCGTTTCCTACGAAGAAATGATGAACGCCGTCAACACGAATTGGGAATGTGAGAACGGCGATTACATACGCCAGTTGTGTCTGAACGCTCCGAAATTCGGAAACGATGACGATTACGTTGACAATATTATGGTGAAACTTACAGATTTTATCAATAAAGTTTGCGATAAACAGGCGACTTACATGGGCGGTCCTTGGGGAATCGATATAATCGGCTGGTCGGGTTCGGTTATTTACGGCGCGCAGACGGGCGCTACTCCGGATGGCAGGAAATCCGGATCTCCGGTAGCCGATTGCGCCGGCGCCGCGCAAGGCACGGACAAACAAGGCATAACCGCGCATCTCAACAGCATGGCGAAACTTCCGCAAGCCGATACGCACGGCCCGCTGAATCTCTCCCTCAAGTTTTCACCCGATACGGTTGCAGGCGAAAAGAAAGGAATCTTAGCTTCGCTTATAAAAACTTATTTCAAAGAGGGCGGATTCCAGGCACAGCCGTCTGTTGTCAGCCGCGAACAATTGCTCATGGCGCAGCGTGAACCGGATAAATGGCGGCATTTGATAGTGCGGGTCGGAGGATTTTCGGCGCGGTTCGTCGATTTAACGCCGGATTTCCAAGCGGATATGATAGCGAGAACGCAGTTATGATTGACGAATTGATTGAGAAAGTTCTGGAGGCTTATCCTCCTGAACGGATTGAACGAATTAAAAAACGTTCGGAATATACATGGAACAGCAATAAAGATTTCGAAAGCGACAGGATTTCGTACATCGTTTTCGCAAATTCGGGTATGCAATTCCCGCCGATACCGGAGAAAACTTCCGACATAGATAAAGAAATGATCCATCAGCTTAGATTTATGCTCGACCATTCGGTCATCGACGACGAACATTTTCCCGCGTTCCCTTCCGGAATCGAACAAGTCACGATACCGTCGATGTTCGGCTGCGTAAAAGAAAGCATATCCGCTTCGGATCATGTGAAGCCTATCATCAACTCGCCGTCGGACGTTTATTCTCTGCCCGAAGCCGAAATCCGCGAAGGGTTTGTCTGTCATGATTTTATTTCGCGCATGGCGTATAAACATAAACGCTCGCAGGGGAAATTACCCGTTTACATAACTGATATTCAAGGGCCGTTTTCATGCGCGGCGCAGATGTGGGGAATAGAAAAGTTTCTGTGCGATTTGAATGAATATCCGAACGAGATACATCATTTGCTTTCGCTTTGCACCGACGCGATCATCAAATATTATCACGCCATGTACGAAGCGGTTGAAGGTGATTTGGTTCCGATACATTGTATGCCTGTGCTGTGGGTTCCGAAAGACTGCGGCGTCGCCGTAAGCGACGATTTCTTCGCCGTTTATGGTAAGGAAACCGCGAAAGAGTTTTCCGTGCCATATCTTGAAAAGATTGGCACTGAATTCGGAGGAGTAACGGCGCATACTTGCGGCAA
>WREN01000340.1 GCA_009779295.1 Oscillospiraceae bacterium
AAGCAAAACTGAAGAAAATAACCAACAAACTAACGTCGGTGCTAACGATCCGTCATCGTCGGAAACGAAACCTGATTTCCCTGAACCGGACCTTCCGGCTGACGCCAATTTCAACGGCGCGGCATTTACAATACTTCACCCGATGTGGTCGCTGTACAACACATATTATTTCGCCGAAGAAAATACCGGCGAGGTTATGAACGATGCGTTATACGAACGTACCACGGCAATTGAAGACCGTCTAAATATTAAAATTAAAACATATTGCCCCGGAATAATAACCGAATTACCCGGAGCATTAAGTTCGGTAGTACTCGCAGGCGACCCCGCTTATGATTTGATGCTTACCCACTGCCGTGAAAATTTACTTGATTTTGTTAGAAATCAGTATCTTGTAGATTGGAATATTGTACCGTATATCGATATGGATAAACCGTACTGGAACAAAACTGTAAAAGATAATCATACGATGTACGGAATATTGCTTTATAACGCCAGCGATTTTGTCATGCCGGATACGGAAGTTATATTTTTCAACAAAGGTATGATCACAAATTACAGTCTTGACGTTCCTTACGATTTAGTAAACAACGGCAAATGGACTTGGGCGAAATTAAAAGAAATGGGATTAGTTGTCGCTGAAGATTTAAACGGCGACGGAGTCAATGACATTGACGACCAATTCGGATTTGCTTCGCTCAACTCTTCTTATGCCAACACTAACGTATTAATAGCGGCTAATATCCGTCCTATTAATAAAGCAGCGGATTATACATTGTCTGTAAATGTAGAAATTGATAAACTTCAAACCCTTGTCAGTATTACGCAGTCAATTGTCGATGATAAAGCACTGGCGTTCTGTTATCCGTACAGCCAGGCTACAGACCCGAATATAGGCAATAAACCTCCGATCGGTATCGATTCAAACAGGCTTTTATTTGAATATGTCACATTATCGCTCGCGCAGTTTTACCGTACAACAGAGGTTGAATTCGGCATCATTCCGATACCCAAATTTGACGATAAACAAGAAAATCACAGCGGACTCAATACATCGGGATATATGTGCATACCGCAGTCGGCGGGCGATTTGAATCTCGTCGGTATGGTTTGCGAACTTTTAGCGGCGGAAAACCGCAGAACAGTATTACCCGCATTTTATGATATTGCGCTTGGGCAAAAAATTTCACGCGACGTAGAAAGCGAAAAAATGCTCGATATTATTTTTTCCAATTTAAAATATGATTTGACATGGGCGTATTCAATAGATTTCTTTGGAATAAAGAGCGACGGCATATCTTCGTTTATCGATAGCAATATGACCAGATGGGAAACATCTCTCGAAAATGTGATGAAATATTACAGAGAATATACAGAAGGATAAAAAAGGATAACAAAATGCAGGGGCGAACCTCACATTGATGTACAATGTACAACTGCCCGTGTAAATTTGTGGTGTGTAGTGTGGTAATGTGCGTAGCGGGTTAGAATTTCCAGACAATATCGAAACTTTCGCTCGTGGCTCTGATTTGCGAAATCAGCCCGTCTATCACAACTTGCTTTTCTTCAAACGCGATGTTTTCCCAGTCCCCGATATAGTCAGATATGCGGTCTAACTGGTTCGGGGAAAACGTATCAGCGGTCATATCGGCAATCGCTTTCATCAGCGATTGCCTTTGCGCGTCCAGTTCCTCAATCTTTGTGTTTGCGTAGGACATCAGAACAGCGTTCGCGCCTGTCAGGGTATCGAGCAGTTTTTCAATCTCGGCTTCGACTTGCGCCAGTTCCACATGGTACGCCGTCAGCTTCGGGTTAGCCTTTACGGGGTTGCCGCCCGTCAGCGTGTGAAACTCGCGGAGTTTCTGCGCCATTTCGTCATATATGAAATGCTCGATTTCGCCAACGCGGAGCGTGCCGCAGCCCTCGCAACTGCCGTTGTCGGCGTACTTCCGGCAACGAAAGTACGCATTAGCCGAAGATGGCGATTTCGCGTACATGAGCGCAGTACCGCACCGTCCGCACTTGATTTTCCCCGAAAGCCATGTGTTTTTGGGCTTACGGCTGTTTGGCGTGAACGTCGTGTTGTTCATGAGCCTCTTACGGACGGCAAGCCACGTTTCGGACGGTACAAGCCCCTCGTGCGGCGCGACGACTACGATTTGGTCTTTTAGGTTAGAGTTTTTCGTTGCGGTCGCGTTCTGCCCCTGAAACAGGTAACAGCCGTTCGTACCCGCGAAGTCTGCCGCGTCGTTTACCACGTTCGCCCCTTGACTTTTCATAAACTCGTACACATCAAGGTCAGCCTGCGCGTATGCCGGATTTTTCAGCAGTGCCGACAGCGCGGAGCGGTATAGTTTCCTGCCGCCTACGTCAATGCCCTCGTCATGGAAGTACCGCGCTATATCGCCGAGGGACGTTTGCGGGTCAGCGTACATTTCATACATCAGCTTCACCTGTTCAGCCGCTTCCGACTCTATCACGAGCCGTTTCGTGCGTATGCCGTCCATGATGTACGGCTCTAACCTGTACCCATACGGCGCAACGCCGCTCATGAAAAAGCCTTTTTGACAGCGTGAGTAGTATGCGTCCGTTACGCGCTTTTGGATTGTTTCACGCTCCAACTGTGCGAATACTATACAGATATTCAGCATTGCCCGTCCCATTGGCGTTGACGTGTCAAACTTTTCTGTTGACGATACAAACTCCACGTTATACCGCTGAAACAGCTCCATCATCTTGGCGAAATCTATAATCGAACGGCTTATGCGGTCGAGCTTGTACACGATTACACGCCGTATCAGCCCTGCCTCAATGTCGCGGATTAGCTCCTGAAACTTCGG
>WREN01000341.1 GCA_009779295.1 Oscillospiraceae bacterium
TATCTTGACGAGATGTTTGACAGGCAAAACGGCGGTAAATTTTATCAATGCTCGGATACCTCGTATTGTAAGGAGGTTCAACGAAATGTTGCTCAATGAAACTCCTGTATTATCAGTTAGGAATTTAACCGTCCGCTACGGCGAGGGATGTCCCGTTTGTCAGGAAAGTCTGGAAAAGAACCGTTGCACAATCTGCAAAACCGTGTGGGCGGCAAATGATATTTCCCTTGATGTGTATCCCGGCGAAGTATTGGGCATCGTGGGCGAGAGCGGTTCAGGCAAGACTACGCTGATGAGGTCGCTGTATTTTGATTTTATCCCGACTTCCGGAAACGCAATGCTGCGCGACTACAAAAACGGGCAAAAAAATATATGGGAAGCGAGTCCCGCTGAGAAGCGCATGATTAAAAATAATATTATGGGTATGGTTTATCAAAATCCGATTTTAGGCTTGCGTATGAATTATTCCGCTGCTTCAAATATCGCCGAAAAGATAATCGCGGCAGGAAACCGAAACTCCGGACAAATGACAGCACGCGCCGTAGAACTTTTGGAAGCCGTAGAGATACAAACCTCCCGCATGAGCGAAGCTCCGAAAAACTTTTCCGGCGGTATGCAGCAGCGCGTTCAGATTTCCAAAGCCCTCGCTAACAATCCGACGATATTGTTACTCGACGAAGTTACTACGGGGCTTGATTTGTCGGTGCAGGCAAAGGTGCTTGATTTGATACGGAAAATCAAAGCGAAATACGGTATATCAATTCTGCTCGTATCTCACGACCTCGCGGTAATCCGTATGCTCGCCGACAGGACAATCGTCATGCTTGACGGCAGAATAGTTGAAAGCGGATTGACAGACCAGATACTCGAAGACCCGCAGCACGCGTATACTCAACAGCTTGTACATTCGCTAATATAGGAGGAAGAAATTTGATTGCTATAAAAAACGGAAAAATAGTCATGCCCGATGAAATTATCGAAGGTAGAATATTGCTTTTGGATCAGGACAGGATATATGGATTCACCGAAAGTCTGGAGAACGCGGACGACGTTGAAAGAGTTGTAAACGCTCACGGGCGGTATGTTATACCCGGGATCATCGACGTACATTCGGATAAAATCGAGCAATACATACAACCGCGCCCGACTTCTCAAGTGGATTTTGAGTTCGCGCTCAAAGTGTGCGAAAGGGATTTACTCGGCGCGGGAATCACGACAATGTATCATTCGCTGTCATTGTACAACGATGAAATTTTCGGAAAAAGTCTGCTCAGAACGAAAGGGAATGTTCAAAAGATAGCCGATTTGATAGCGGATATTCATTTGCGCAACCATCTAATACATCACCGGCTCCATCTCCGCGTGGAGATAGATAATCTCGAAGCATTTGATATTACCCGTGACATGATAAATCAAGGGAAAGCGCATTTTATATCCTTCATGGATCACACGCCCGGTCAGGGTCAGTACAGCGATATGACTATGTATCAAGACGCCATTTCTAAATATAACGGCAGAGAAATCAATAAACTCGGATTCGACGGCGTGTTGGAACATCATAAAAACAAGCCCGTGTTATCATTCGAACAACTCAAAACACTCGCCGAACTTGCCCATGACAAGGGACTCGCGGTAGCTTCACATGACGACGATACCAAAGAAAAACTTGCGGTCAACGAAAAGATCGGCGTAGACATCAGCGAATTTCCCATTACAATTGACGTCGCTAAATCTGCGAAATCCCGCGGATTCTATACTGTAATTGGTGCGGCGAATATTTTACGGAACGGCTCTCATTCAGGTAATCTTTCGGCGACGGAAGCGGTTTTGGAGGATTGCGCCGATATTATATGCTCTGATTATTATCCGGCGGCTATTCTGCACAGCATTTTCTTAATGCACACAAAGTACGGCGTTCCGTTGCCGCAGATGGTGAACAGGGCAACGTTGAATCCGGCAAGGGCTATGAGGACGGATAAAGACTACGGCTCAATAGAACAAGGTAAGAAAGCCGATTTGTTGATCGTGGATATGTTGGACGGTTATCCGGTCATTACCCATGTGTTTGTGGACGGTATTGCGGCTTCCCGCATAGAGTACCGGAGGTAAATATGGAGATTCTAACGATTACAAACCTTGCGAAAAACTTTTATCTGCACAATCCGGGACTTGAAATAAAGTCCTGTCAAAATATACATTTGTCATTAAAAAAGGGAGAATTTATCGGCATCGTCGGGCTGTCGGGAGCGGGTAAATCTACGATACTCAAATGTATCAACCGTACCTATTTACCTATGCAAGGCGAAATTATTTACGACAGCGAGGCGTTCGGCAGAGTCAATCTGGCAATGGTTACCGAGAGGGAAATTATATATCTGCGCCGCCATGAGATCGGTTATGTTTCGCAATTCCTGAACGTAATGCCGCGCACCACCGCGAAAGAACACGTTATGAACGCGCTAATCGACATGGGTATTGATACCGCGACCGCCGAAACGGACGCGAAGGAAATGCTTATATATTTCCGGCTGCCGGAAAATCTTTGGGATATATATCCCGCTACTTTTTCAGGCGGCGAGCGGCTCAGATTAAACCTCGCCCACGCTATGGTCAAAAAGCCGCGGCTGCTAATGCTTGACGAACCTACGGCTTCGCTAGACAACAAAACGAAAATCCTCGTCAGGGATATGCTCAAAAAACTCAAAGGGTTGAATACAAGCATGATCGGTATTTTCCACGACATTGAGTTTATGGATGGCGTTTGCGATAAAGTGTATAATATTTCGGAAGGGAAATTTACAGCATGAGAGCCGATTTGCATATTCATTCAA
>WREN01000342.1 GCA_009779295.1 Oscillospiraceae bacterium
ATCGCAAGCGCGGTCGATGCCACGACGGGGATTATTTTAATGCCCGCCGCTTTCCACGCCGCCATGTATTTGGACGGATTTCCCGCGCCCGTAACGACAATCGGCACTTTCAAATCAATCACTCCCTGCGCGACTTCATCCGCGAACGGACTCATCAGCATGATGTTCACGGCGAACGGTTTATCCGTCAGCTCGCGCATTTTGTTGATTTCCGCCGTGAGTTGTTCGGCGTTGGAGTTCATAGCGGCGATGATTCCCAAGCCACCCGCGTTAGAAACCGCCGACGCAAGAGAAGCGTTCGCGACCCACGCCATGCCGCCTTGGAAAATGGGGTATTCTATGCCGAGTAAATCACAGATGACAGTTTTCATTTTATTTTCGCCTCGATGTAATCAACTAATTTGCCGACGTTTGACAATTCCTCGCTGAGTTCGACCGTGATGTCGAACTCGTCCTCAACCTGCATCGCAAGCTCCGCCAAATCGAGCGAATCCAAATCCAAGTCCTTGAATGTGCTCGCCAATGTGATTTCGCCGGGGTCGAGATCCTTGCATTCAGCTATAATTTTTACTAATCTTTCGTATGTCATTTTGTTTTCCTCCAAAAATTTATTTTATATTTAATGTACATTTATAACGCTGAATTACACCGCTTGGATAAGTTTTCAGAAAACCTTCCGTTTCGAATCCGCAATGTTTGTAAAACTCTACTCCATCAGTTTCGGCAAGCAATGTTAAGATTGATAATTCCTCACAAACGTGGTTAATTAATGTTCGCCCGATTCCGCGTTTGCGATATTCCGCATCGACCGCGATACCTCTGATTTCAAACGTTGAATCATCAAGTTTCTCAACCGCAAGGATTCCGATGATACAGGCATCTTCATAATAACCGAATATTCTTATATTCGGATTGTCAAGATATTTCAACGCGCGCTCACTGAACGTTTCCCACGTCGCCATATACATGCAGTCTTTGAAAACGTTAAACACTTCCGGGGTGTTGAATTGTCCTCGTAATTCTTTGATTTCGATCACTAATTTAGCCTCCTAAAATAATTTCGATAATTCATCAACAAATGACCGGTATTCTGCATAAGAGAAACACGCAGGAACCCTATCCGGATATATCGAACCGATATAATTTCGAATAACCAATTCACCGAACCATTTCATTGAAAATTCGGGGATATATTTCTGATACAACTCAAGCATTTTATATTTGTTTACTGTCTTTTCACCAAAATGAAGCTGCGCGGCGATTATCATTTTATACACGCCGAACGGGAGTCTTTCGTCATCATTCAACCGTCCGCTCAACATATGAAACCAATCACGCGCATAAACTTTCGGGTCAGGAGTTACTGGCAATAAATCATTTATATTGTCGCCGTAGAGTGTTATATTGTTTTCTTTTAAATCAAACATCAGAGTTGAAAAATAAGCGTAAGGTGAAGGTTTGCACGCGTCTTGATAAGTTTTCGGGATATGTGAAATATGACTTACCCCATATTCTACACCACCCGGACAATGTGACGGGAAGTCATCGTCCACTATAGATTTTATATATTCCAAATCCGCGCCGCTGTCGTTGATTATCATATGAATGTCCAAATCGCTGCTGCAATTCAGCCAATCGCCGCGGCAATATGAGCCGCAAACGTAAATGCTTTTAATAGAGGGTAATTCAATGTTTTGCAACCGATTACTTAAAGCGTCAACGATTTTATCAGCCAGCAATTTTGTATTCTTCACCATTTCAACAAACACACTCCCGTCGTCAATCCCGCGCCGAACGCGCTCAATACCAGCAAATCGCCGTCCTGTAATTTATCCGCCTTCTTCAATTCATCAATTAACAGCGGCAGCGTCGCCGACGATGTGTTGCCGTAGCGGTCGATGTTGCAGGGGAATTTCTCCTCTGGCTGTTTGAATTTTGCAATCGCCGAGTCGATTATCCGCTTGTTCGCCTGATGAACCAAAAAATATTTTATATCGTCGTAGCTTAGATTCTTATCCGCTAAAATTTTATTTATATCGTTGCAAATCGCTTTTACCGCAAATTTGTAAACTTCTTTCCCTTCCATATAAATCACAGTATCAACCGGATTTTTTTCCGTGAAGGGACAATTATCATTCACGTGTCCCATGTACAACAAGTCAACATTTCCGTCGGACGATAATTGAATATCAACGCACCCTTCACCCGGACGTAATACCACAGCCGCCGCGCCGTCGCCGAATAATATACACGTCGAGCGGTCAGTCCAATCCGTAGCCCGCGACAACGCTTCCGCGCAGACTATAAGCACATTCCTTGCCTTACCGGATAAAATATACGCGTCAGCCATATCAAGTGCGTACACAAATCCGCTGCAAGCCATGTTGATGTCGAACATATGCCTGCAGGTCAAATTCAACCGTTTCGCGATCAGCGGCGACATAGAGGGCGTGATATACTCGCCTTGGAGCGTCGAACAAATCAGCAAATCTATCTCTATAACGCCTGAATCTTCTATCGCCTTTTCACACGCTTCAACCGCCAAATCGAGCAGACTTCCGTTCAATATATGCCGTTCGATTACACCGGTATGCGTCCGTATCCAATCGTCACTTGTATCTAAAATCTTGCTCAAATCTTCGTTAGTTATAACTTTCGGCGGAATCGCGATTCCCGTCCCGCATATTTTAAAGCTCATTATCTTTTTCCTTGATAAAAATTTCGTTCAGTGTACTCATACAGCGTATCAGGATTTCCATTTCGTCGTCGTTGAATTTATCGCCGACAGTACGCACCATATGTTTGTGGAAATATC
>WREN01000343.1 GCA_009779295.1 Oscillospiraceae bacterium
CGGCATTTCCGAATGTGTGTGCAGGACGTGTACAAATTCACAAGCGACGGCGACGACAGAAGAATAATCGCAGGGACGATAGATTCGGGCACGCTGAAAGCAGGCGACGAAATCATCTTCTATCCGTCGGGGAAACATTCGACCGTTAATACACTTGAAGTTTTCAACAGTGAAATACCGTTAGAATTTACAGCAGGAAAAGCGATAGGATTTACTTTAACGGAACAGATTTACATCCGGCGCGGCGAACTTGCCGCAAAGAGTAACGAACGTCCGCCGCACGTTTCGACACGGTTCAAAACAAGTATATTCTGGCTCGGCAGATCGCCGATGATTCAGAATAAAACCTACAGCATAAAGATAGGCTCGTCGAAAATCAACGCGCAGCTTGACGAAATCATTTCGACTTTAAACGCGTCAACTCTGGTGAGTGAGAAGAAGAATTCGATCGAGCGGCATGAAGTCGCGGAGTGCATAATAAAATGCGAAAGACCCGCCGCGTTCGATCTGACCACGGAATCTATTGAATCAAGCCGGTTCGTCATCGTCGATAATTACGAAATTTCCGGCGGCGGTATAATCACGGAATCACTGCCCGACGATATGACCGACACGCGCGAACTGGTGTTACGGCGCAATTACAAATGGGAAGGCAGTTCGATTACGTCCGGCGAACGCGCCGAACGGACGAATCAGCGCGCCGCATTGGTGCTGATTACGGGCGAGAAGGATACAAATAAAAAAGAAGCCGCGAAGAAGCTTGAGCGGATTCTGTTTGACGAAGGACGTAACGTTTACTTTCTCGGTATCGGGAATGTGCTTTACGGCGTAGTCGCGGAAATCAAAACCGCGGGCGAGATTCCCGAACGCAGCGAACACATCCGCAGGCTCGGCGAAGTGGCGAATCTGCTGCTCGACGCGGGGATGATTCTGCTCGTTACGGCGACGGAATTTACCGAGCATGATTTGAATATGCTGAAAATTGCGGTTGATCCCGAATTCATCCATACGGTTTGGCTCGGCGATAGAATCACGACCGATATTGAGTGCGATATGCGAGCTACGGATATTGAACAGATAAGGAGATATTTAAATGAACGATTGGTTACTTGAAAACGCCGAAGCGCCCATCCGTTACAGGGTTGCGCGGGAATTGGTGAAAGACGAACAGTTAGCGAAATCGATTGAACCGGAATTGCTTGAACATAAAGAAGTACAAAAATGGTTAAAAAATTTATCGCAGCAGTGTATAGTACACGGTAGTTTTGACATTTGTCTCGAAAACGCAATTCCGAAGCTGGTGCAGCTTGGCTTGCACGGCGGTTTACAATCGCTCACGGATGCGGCAGAGGTTTATATAAACCGGTTTGAAGACAAATGGATTTCCGCGAATATATTCAGCCTTGCCGGAATAAAAAACGATGAAATAAAGAAATTCATGTTAGAAAAATTGGATATGATTCACCGTTTTGTGCAGATGAAAACTTACGATTTTTATTTAAGCGATGAAGAACGCGACGAACTTACCTGCGTTCCGATAAATTGGAGAAAATCAAAATTCATCAAGCCGGAACTTACCCGCAGGACAGATTTCAGTTACCCTTATATTTATGACATTCTCGGAATGTTCTGCTTGTACGATTTAAACGACCCTGCGGTTGATCAAAAGATAAACGACGTGATTGATTATATTTCCACCGATGAGTTCAATGCGAATGTCGCAGACGGTTACGGAATATTGATTTATGATAATAAAAAATATTACAGTCAAGGCTGGGACCCGAAATACCCGGGTTGGTTCGACGCAGCGGGATATGATAATATGCCGAAATTATTGTTCTTCGCGCAGAATATAGTTAAATATCCGTCAGCACGAAAAACTAAATGGTTTGGAGAATTGATGAATTATCTGGAAAGTTTCAAAAACGAAGAAGGACGTTATATATTCCCGGCTAAATGGTTCAAAGAAATGTCCGGATATGCGGTGCAAGGTAATCATATGTCACTCGGCGAAACCAAATACAAGAGAAATTGGTGCGAAATAGAATCGACATTTTATATGTTATTATTAAAAAACTATTAAAGGGGTAAATTTATGATAAAAGTAGTAAAATTCGGAGGCACTTCACTTGCCGACGCCGAACAATTTAAAAAAGCAGCCGAGATAATCAAAGCCGAAGAAAGCCGGAAGTATATTGTTCCGTCAGCTCCGGGGAAACGTTTCAAAGAAGATATTAAAATCACCGATATGCTGTATCAATGTTATGAAGCGGCGGCAAAAGGCGGCGATATTGAAGAGATATTCGAACAGATAACCGATCGTTACCGCGAAATTATAAAAGGGCTTGGTTTGAATTTATCGCTTGAGAATGAATTCAATCAAATAAAGGACGCGTTCCTACACAAAGCCGGACGCGATTTCGCGGCGAGCAGAGGCGAATATCTGAACGGGTTGATAATGGCTGAGTATATCGGTTACGATTTCATCGACGCCGCCGATGTTATTTTCTTCGGCGAGAACGGTTTGTTTGACAGCGAAAAAACCAATGAAGTATTAAAAAGTGTATTGAGCAAACATGAACACGCCGTTATTCCCGGCTTTTATGGTTCAATGCCAAATGACACTATCAAAACATTCTCACGCGGCGGTTCCGATATAACCGGTTCTATCGTTGCGCGCGCGGTTATGGCGGACGTTTACGAGAATTGGACTGACGTTTCCGGTTGCATGATGGCGGATCCTCGAATCGTCAACGATTATAAAACTATCGATATAATTACTTACCGCGAACTCAGGGAGC
>WREN01000344.1 GCA_009779295.1 Oscillospiraceae bacterium
ATGTCCTCGATCCACACCGCGAATTGATTCGTCGCGTAGCCGGATATTTTTTCGTATTCGAACGTGACGGTGAGCTTGCCGTTGTCGTAAGTCGGCTCAACGACCGGAGTTTTGCCGCACGCGCATAATATTACGAGCAGCAAAACAATAATTAAAATTTTTTTCACAAAATCATCTCCTTTTTTTAATTATATCATATTTTTGTAATTTATGCTATAATAAAAAATAAAAATAAATTTTTTAATAAACATGACATACTGTTGTCGTGTATAGTGTGGTATAATGAAAATGAAATGGTGGATTTAACGGATAAATAATGAGGTGTTATAAGATGAAATTATCAAGCTGCGGCATTGACTGCGAATCGTGTGAATATTTTATTAACAAAAAATGTGAAGGTTGTTACGTATGCGCGCCGAAAGGACAATGCGTTTGGGGCGGAAACTGCGATTTGTATGAATGTGCCGCAAACAAAAATCTGCCTCATTGCGGAATGTGCGACGATTTTCCATGCGACATGCTGAAAGAATGGGCGTCCAGTGAAGGAACGGAACGTATTGAAAATCTAAAAAAGCGGGAGGAATTGCAATGAGAACGGTTTTTATGGCATATCTGACGGACAGTATTGAAGCCGTCGATTTTTACTGCGCCGCGTTCAACGCGGAGAAAGCCTGTTTCAAGGCCGCCGATGACGACGATTTTTACGCACACGCGGAAATAATTATAAACGGGCAGACGGTTATGGCAATATGCGATACTAAGTTTTGCGAAAGGGAGTGCAAAAGGGAATTCAAAAGAGGCGATAACATGGAGTTTTGGATGACCTTTGATAATGAACGGTCATTGAACTCGGCATATAACGTATTAAAGGAAGACGCGCAACTCCATACACCGCCGGCTCCCTGCGAATGGAGCGGACTGATGGCGCAGCTGACCGATAAATACAGTATCAGTTGGCTTCTGAATATTTGAACGGAGGATTACATATAAACTCGAACATTTTCGCGAAAGCGAATCAAATCATCAAGACCTGCGATGCGGCGTATTTCGGCGTTATTGACGAGGACGGTTTTCCGTCAGTATGCACTGTATCACCGACAAAAACAGAAAACATTTTGGAAATCTATTTTTCAACAAACATAGGCAATAACAAAGAAAAACGCCTGCGTAATAATAACCGTGCAAGCGTTTGTTTCCGTTCCGACGGAAATAACATAACTCTTGTCGGCGAAGCGGAAATACTCAACGACCAAAAAACTAAGAGTCTACATTGGCTCGATTGGTTCAAAGACCACTATCAAGGCGGCGAAACCGACCCAAATTACATTATTATCAAATTAAGAACCAAACGCGCGTCGCTATGGATAGACAATGAGAGCGCGGAGTTTTTAATTGACGAGCTGCTGACCGTTCAATCCCGCTGCGGGTTATTATGCAAATGGTGTAAATATAAAGAACCGATGAATTGTCCGGGGTGCCTTGCGTTAAACGGAAAAGCCTCATGGTGTGATGATTATTGTGACGTTTCAAAATGCTGCATAGACAAAGGTTATTTTCATTGCGGCGAATGTCCCGATGTTCCTTGTGAAAATCTACGTGGTCTGTCTTACGGAGATGATGAACATAACGATAAACCGGAGGGCGCGCGGATTGCGGTCTGCCGGGCGTGGGCGAAAAATTAAACGCTCCATTCGAAAATGTTAATGAATCTCTGCCCGTCCTTATACAAATCATGCCATTCAGGCACACGCGCAATGTGTATCAACCGAGCGCTCAACTTTTCGCATACGAGCTTTGACGCGGTATTAGTGATGTCATTTGAAATGAGCAGTTTCGTCATACCATGTGCTTTCGCGATTGGCGCAAGCAGTTGACACGCACGGACGGCGTGACCATTACCGCGATGTTGTTCGTCGATCGAATAGCCGATTTGCCCGCCGTAGTAAATGCTATCATTATATTCAAGCAGTAAATGGATTCTTCCGATTTTTTCGACACCCTTACATATATCAAATTTATAGACCGGTACCCTTTTCCTTTCGGGTTCTGCCGGTCTTTTTTCTGTGCAGACGATTTGAATCACACCATCGGAGAGTTCCGGCACTTCTACGAAACCGTCGAACAAGCACGGCAACGAGTTGTAGTACGCGATTTCCTTTTGCGCTTCCCATTCGTCGCGCAGGATGGCGTAAATAAACGTGTCGCTGTATTTTTTGTCCGACAACTTGTTCGGCGGGCGGTATTCGAGAAACGTTCCCTCGCGACGCATACCAAGTTTTTCCATCAAACGGTAAGAATTGGTGTTTTCCGTGTCGCACGACGCGAAAATACGGTGTTGATTTAGTTCCTCAAACCCAAATCGCATCATCGCTTTACCCATTTCAGCTCCGTAACCCTGCTTCCAGTAATCACGGTGCAATACCCAGCAAAGCGAACCGTCGCAGGACACCCTGCACCCGCCGATTAATTTGTCCGTTTCTTTAAGGACAGCCGCGTAATGATAATGAAAAACCGGATTCTTTTCGGCTTCGGTCATAGCCAAATTGATATAATTCCGCGCTTCTTCCGCTGTGTTGACGCCCCACGGCATATAAATCCCCGTCTCGAAACAGCTCATGTAGCTGTGCACCGCTTCGAAATCGTCTACGGTAAGCGCGCGTAAAATCAAACGTTCGGTTTCAATCTTTTGCATCATAACTTCCTCCCGACGTACATCAAATGCTCCGACCAACTGAGCAAATCCTCGCGTTCCCAAATCTTCTCACAAAAGTCGAGCCACGCTTCGAC
>WREN01000345.1 GCA_009779295.1 Oscillospiraceae bacterium
CATAATTTTGAATTGACCTAAGTGAAATACCCAATATCTTTGCGAGCTGTGTTTGCGTTAATTTTTTTTCTTTTCTTAATACGATTAATTTATCTGAAAATTTCATTATCCAAAACCTCCCATAATTTCAATAAATTATATGTAGTTCGTTCCATAAGCGCAACGAACTACATATATTATACAGTATATATGCAAATTTGTCAAGAGGAATTTGTGTCTTTTTGAAAAAAACAATGGAAAAGGAACCGCTTCCGGTTCCTTTTATAGTTTTATTATATTACATTTATTTAATTTTAAGAATAGTTTATACAAACAATACCCAACCACAACGCCAAGTGTGTTCAATATCAAATCATCCAGTTCCGCTACTCCTTTGCGGAAAATATACTGCAACGTTTCAATAACAAACGAGAACATAAATCCCAATGCCGCAACTTTCCAAAAGCGTTCCTTCTTCAACAGCACAGGCAATAGGAATCCAAACGGAACAAACCAGCCTATGTTGCCCAAGAACAATCTCAGGAACGTCCAAAGTTCCGCGTTTTTATACGTTTCAATTAAGTCGATGAACAAAGTAAGATTGATTTGCCTTTCGACATAACCGGCTCGGAAAACGGTCAGTTTCAAAACGACTAAGATGTATATTGCAAATATTAACCATATAAATTTTTTCATATTCTTTAAATATTACCGCATTTTGCACAAACATTCTACCCGGAATATTTTCTTCGTGAGTTAATACTAATGTCCAATCAAGAGATTCGTCAAAAATGTATATATCTTCCGGTAGATAGTTTAAATTATCAAGCAATACATCGTAATTTAATTTTAAATTCTTCTAAAGTCATTTTTTATCTCCAAATATTAAACACCCTTCTTGCTGCGGTTCATTCTCTCCAAGTCTGTCAAATTATACTTCGCCGTATGCCCGGGCAACGGCATAATCTTCTCGTGTATCGCGTCGATTATCGATTCCGCCTGCGGGAAGAAATACTTCTCCAACTCATACGCCGGAGTTATCCAGTTCCGCGAGCCGAACGCTACCGGCGGCGCATCGAGGTAATCGAACGCGAACTCCGTTATATTCGCCGCCATGTCTTTCATCACGGAACCTCTCTCGCATGCGTCTCCTACTATCAGAATCTTGCCGGTTTTCTTCACGGATTCGATAACCTTGTCGTAATTGAACGGCACAATCGAACGCGCGTCGATGATTTCCGCTTTGATTCCGTACTTCTCGTCAATTATTTGAGCGGCTTCGAGCGCGCGGTATAACGTCGCACCGATGGTGAGGATAGTTATATCCTTACCTGCGACTTTCACGTCAGGCTCGCCGATTTTCACTTCATAATAACCCGCGGGAACACCTTCTTTGTGGAACTGTTCGCCTATGTCGTATATGCGCTGGCTCTCGAAGAATATAACGGGGTCGGTACCGGATAACGCTTCGTTCATCAATCCCTTCGCGTCGTATGGCGTTACGGGGAACACGACTTTCAAGCCCGGTATATGCGACACCAACGCCGTCCAATCCTGCGAATGCTGCGCTCCGTATTTTGAACCCACCGAAACACGAAGTACAACGGGCATTTTCAATATTCCCGCGCTCATTGACTGCCATTTCGACACCTGGTTGAAAATTTCATCACCCGCGCAACCGATAAAGTCAGCGTACATAAGCTCAACGATGACGCGCCCGCCGCACATAGCGTAGCCAACCGCCGAACCCACGATTGCGGCTTCGGAAATCGGCGAGTTGAAGAATCTGTGGTACGGGATTGCTTCCGTCAGCCCTCTGTAAACGGCGAACGCGCCGCCCCAGTCGCGGTTGTCTTCGCCGTACGCGATCAGCGTGGGGTCTTCGTAGTATTTGTCGAGAATCGCTTCAAATAAGCCGTCGCGCAAGCCAAACAGCTTCGTCTTTGCTATTGCCTTACCCTCATCGTCGTAAGCGTAACGCGCTTTTGTCGCCAATGATTTTACGCGCGGATTTTCCTCTTTCGGAATCAAAACATCGGGTTCCCTGCCTTCTTCCATTTTCGCAACTTTGCCGTTCGAAAGCATTATGCTCTCTATCATATCCGGCTGTTTATCCAAATCCATTCGCGGCGAAACATCGTCGTTGATCGCGAGCTTGCAGATTTTCGTCATGTTTTCAATTATAGCGTTTTCGATTTCATCGAAATCAGCCGACGAAGCGACACCGCCGAGAATCATCTTCTCTTTGTAGGCTTTGATTGGGCAAGCTTCTTTCCACATGTCGATTTCCTCCTGTGTACGGTACGTCGAGGAATCCGACGGGCTGTGCCCTGTCGTGCGGTAAGTAACAACGTCAAGCAACGCCGGGCCTTTTCCTTCAAGAAGCAATTGCTTCTTGCGCGTAACCGCGTCGATAACAGCGAGAGGGTTGTAGCCATTCACGCGCTCAGAGTGCATTTGCTCGGGGTTCACGCCCGCGCCGATACGCGCGACCATATCGTAACCCATCGTTTCTCCGACCGTCTGCCCGCCCATGCCATAGAAGTTGTTGAAAACGTTGAACAATATCGGCAAACCGTCGCCGCCTTCCCATAGCTGCTTGATTTGATCCATCGAGGACATATTCAAAGCCTCAAGCACCGGGCCGCGTCCGCACGCGCCGTCGCCGAAATTCGCGACGACGATTCCCTTCTTGCGGTTGGAACGCTTGAAAATCGCCGCACCAAGCGCTACAGGCGCCGCGCCGCCGACAATAGCGTTGTTCGGATAGATACCGAACGGCGTGAAGAACGCG
>WREN01000346.1 GCA_009779295.1 Oscillospiraceae bacterium
CGTCGACGCTGTTCTTCACGGCTTTCGGGCTCGAAAACTGGCGGATACTCGCGTGTTTATGGGCGCTCATCCCGCTATTTAACGCATTATATTTTTCGCGCGCACCGATAGCCGCGCTCACCGCAAAGGGCGAGAGCATGTCAATCAAAAAACTCGCGTCGACCAAACTTTTCTGGCTGCTGATGCTGCTCATGATATGCTCGGGCGCATCTGAGCAGGCTATGATACAGTGGGCGTCGGTATTCGCAGAGGCCGGTTTGCAGGTGTCAAAGACTATCGGCGACCTTACGGGCCCGTGTCTGTTCGCCGTGCTTATGGGCGTGTCACGCGTGTTTTACTCTAAATTCAGCGAAAAAATAAGCCTGCGCAAGTTTATGGCGGGCAGCGGGTTATTATGCGTTGCGAGCTATCTGCTCGCCGCGCTCGCGCCGAACCCCGCGCTCGCGCTTGCGGGCTGCGCGTTATGCGGGCTGTCCGTGGGGATCATGTGGCCGGGGACTTTTTCAATTGCGGCCGAAACATGCCCGAAGGGCGGGACGGCGCTTTTCGCGCTTTTGGCGCTCGGAGGCGACCTCGGCTGCTCGGCGGGCCCGACGCTCGTCGGGTTTATCTCGGGCGCGTTGGACAGCGGCATAAAAACCGGCGTTTTGGCCGGGATTGTTTTCCCTGCGCTGATGATTGCCGGGCTTGTGATGCTTGCGCGGTTCCGCGCGAAACGCGATATATAAATAAAAAAATAAAAACAGGGCTGGGGAAAGTCCGTCGTTGAAATTTTAGCGAAAGAGCTCCAGAAAGAATTTCCGGGAGTTCAAGGTTTTTCGACTCGAAATCTTTGGCTTATGCGGAACTTCTATGTTGAATATTCAACGAATCTAAATCTGCAACCAATGGTTGCAGAAATAAGCTGGGCGAAAAATATAGTTATCATGCAGAAATGCAAAGACCCGTCAGAGCGCAAATTTTATATCAAAATGACGCGGCGTTACGGCTGGACAAAGGACGTTTTGGCTAACAATATCGACAACAAGGCGTTTGAAAAATATCTCATCAATCAAACGAACTTTGACGAAACCGTGCCCGAAAATCTGCGTTCGCTGCTCCCCTCGCCGGACGAAATCGAAAAAATCATAAACGGATTCGATGATAAAGAAAACCCTATTGAAATTTTCGAGCAAATGTGATAGAATAGATGTTGTGGAGGGATAATTATATGGCTAAACTTAAATATACACTGAAAAATGATATATTATTCAAAATGCTTTTCGTTAAATATCCGGATTTGTTGAAAAAGCTCATTTCGGAGCTGCTTGGCATAAGCTACAAAAGCATTGACCAATTTGAAATAACGAACCAAGAAATGCCGCCTGAAACCATCGGAAGTAAATTCTGTAAACTTGATATAAACATGACCGTGAACGGTCAGCGCGTGAATTTAGAAATACAAGTTGATAACGAGGGAGATTTCCCGGAACGGTCGTTGTTCCATTGGGCGCGTGAATATTCGACCGCACTCGGCGAGGGTGAAGATTATTCCCTGTTGCCGCGAACAATAATCATCGGTATCGTATATTTCAAGATGTTCAGGTGCAAAGAGTTCCATTCTGAATTTCAAGCCCTTGAAGTTACGCGCCATACGCAGTTGACCGAAAACCTTAATATACATTTTTTTGAATTGCCAAAGTTGCCGAAAATGGTGAACGCGGATAAAAGTTTAGAATTATGGTTATCGTTATTTAAAGCAAAAACAGAGGAAGAATTAGAAAAAATAGAGGCATTGGGGGTGTCTGTGATGAAAGAAGCAATCGGAGCGTATCGTCATGTATCGGCTACACCGGAATTTCGTGAGTTAGAGCGCATGCGTTCCAAAGCCGGTCACGATGAGGCACAGGCTTTGAAAAAAGCGCGGCTTGATGAACAAAAAAAATGGGCGAGCGTGGTTTCGGACAATAAGGCGACAATTGCGGAACAAGCGGCGCTTATCGCGGAATTACGCGCGCGGCTTGGCGAAGATAAATAAATTCAAAAGCAGCATAATTCAGAGAGGATTTTTCCATCGGATTTATGCTGTTTTTAGAATGTTTCATCTAAATTATGCCTCAAAATGAGGCATTTAAATTTTGCGCATTAATAAATTTGACGGTAATGGCGAAGTTTGACCCCCCTGCCTGTCGGCGTGTCGCTTCACTTTTGCCCGGACAAAAACCGTACTGTTCCGGCATTAAACGCCGAGCCCGATTTTGCTTGCGTCTACGAACGTACGAAACAATAATTTTTTCTAAAAATATATACAGGGGGTTAGTTGTAATGGAAAATAACGCTAATGTTTATGTGAAATTCGGAGAGGAATATGATTCCTTAATAGTAAGATGCGTGATAACTTTTGGAACACCGATAACTGATTTTAGTTTTTCGGTGAACACAGCATTTACTATTGGCAACATTAAAGCTGATACGGAATCGGAATGGAAAACCATTAAGGAATGGCAACCTCAATGGCAATATAAAAGCAATGAATATGAGGTATCCGCTAAAACGTCAATGCAAGAATTAACAATAGAATACAGTTACCACGAAAGACTTTCGGGCTGGTGCAACGTAATTGAAGAAAAACGTATCGCGTTAAGTTCCTACGCCGCTTGGACAATATTTGAAACGTCAACGCCAATTAATTTTATCTTCATCATGGAAAACATAGAGGATTATTTCGTAATAAACGCAAGGTACGACGATACAAACAAATTATGGGTTTATGGCGAAACAGACCATGA
>WREN01000347.1 GCA_009779295.1 Oscillospiraceae bacterium
GCTCGGCGCGGATTTTGAGCCGTGTCTTGACACGTTATTGAAACGCGACGACTTCACCGCGGTCATATGCGACGCTCCGACAACAAACCACCGTGAAGTTATGGTCAAAGCGGCTAACGCAGGTAAGCATATCTTTACAGAGAAGGCATTGGCTCCGACGGTCGCGGAATGCCTTGAAATCAAAGCAGCAATCGAAAAATCGGGCGTGACGTTCGTGATTTCTTACCCGCAACGGCAGAGCGGAATTATCCAATTCGCGAAACGTATGATCGATCAGGGCGAACTCGGGAAAGTTTCGTTCGTAAGATACCGCAACGCACATTCGGGCGTAAGCGGGAACTGGCTGCCGAAATATTGGTACAACGTCGACGAAACGGCGGGCGGCGCGATGATGGACTTGGGTTGCCACCCGATGTATATCATTTCGTATCTGTGCGGCAAACCGAAGCGCATTGCCGGATTGTTCAACGAATTGTATAATACCGGAATGGACGAAAATTCCGTTGCGGCGGTTGAGTTTGAGAACGGAATTATCGGCGTCGCGGACACGAGTTTCGTCGTGTATAATTCACCCGTGATACTTGAAGTCTACGGAACGGAAGGCTCAATAATCGCGGTAGGCGGCGACGTGAAATTCACGTCGAAGAAGCTGAACAATTATGTAGGCGGTTTCGTTCAACCCACGTTACCCGCAGGAAAGCCGAGCCCGCTTATGCAGTTCGCGGACGCGTGTATCAATGGTACAGGTTCACCGGAAGGCTTGGGTATCGACGACGCAATCGCGCTGACGGAATTGTTGGAATTATCTTATATTGCAAATAATAAAAATGAATACCAAAGTACAAAATGAATGGGACAATAACGTAGACACCGGGGATCAATATAAGATCCCCTGGCTTGATTTGGATATGGACTCGGTGCGTGAATTTGCCGAGGGAAAGCTGTCCGGTTTTCACAAACCGACGGGCAAAATTGATATCCCCATGCTGACTAAAATTCGCAAAATCTTATACGGAGATTTGAAAGGCAAGAAGGTTTTATGTTTAGCGTCGGGCGGCGGACAGCAATC
The DNA here is from genome assembly GCA_009779295.1 of Oscillospiraceae bacterium. GTDB lineage: Bacteria > Bacillota > Clostridia > Oscillospirales > CAG-272 > WREN01. The sequence goes on from WREN01000347.1 coordinate 1,070, forward strand.
TGCGGTGTTTGCGCTGCTCGGCGCAGACGTTACAGTCGCTGACCTTTCGCAGAAACAACTGAACGTCGATATTACCGCGGCGAACCATTACGGGTATAAAATCAAAACCGTTCAATGCGATATGAACGACCTTTCTGTGTTTGACGCGGAAACGTTTGATATTGTGTATCAGCCGGTTTCGATTGTGTTCGTGCCGGATGTTTTACCGGTATACAAAGAAGTGTACAGGGTTCTGAAAAGCGGCGGGATTTATTCGGTAGGACATATCAACCCCGCCACTTATCCCGCCGATCTTGATAATGGCATCGACGGCTGGGACGGTATCGGCTATCGTATCGCATCGCCTTATATCGGCGGTCCATTGCGTGTCGATGAAAACGGCAATGAGAATATGACCACTGGCGAGATCGACGGCGAGTACCGCCATTTGTTTATCGATATGTTCTGCAATCTGACTGAAGCTGAGTTTAATATCAAATATGTTTACGAAGATGAGCGGAATTTCGTCGATTGTACGCTGTTGCAAAGATATATAAATATTATTTCAACAAAATAGGAGTGGTTTGCGTGATACATAATTTAACTATCGGTGACCTAATGATCGATTGTGCTAACGCCGAACGCGCCCGTGATTTTTACGCCGACCTTATGGGTTGGGAGAAAATAATCGCGTATGGTTGTTTTGCGCTCAAAGCTGACCGTGGTTTAACGATTCTTTTTGCGGAAACCGATATTCCGTATGCGCCTCCGGTCTGGCCGGAGGAACAAGGTAAACAGCAAAAGCAAATGCACTTGGATTTTGTGGTAACAGATTTTCAGTATGGTTTCGAGAAAGCAATCCGTCTTGGCGCGACAAAAGCCGCCGTGCAATACTGCGGCGAGGGGCTTGTCACGATGCTTGATACAGAGGGGCATCCGTTTTGTTTATGCAAAGGGACAGAATCAGATATTTCCATGAACATTGATTGTCAAACGCAAAAAACACTTCGCGAATTTTACGCCGGGTTAACAGGGTGGGATCAGGAGTTTCATTGGGCGGCGTTATTGGCCGATAATGGGATGGTTGTTTGTTTTCAAGGATGTGACCAAGACGCAACTATGGACGAATATATTCCGCCGGTTTGGCCGGAAGAACCCGGCAAACAGCAGAAACAAATGCACTTCAATTTTCAAGTAAACGATTTAAAGTTTGCCGTGGAGGAAGCCGTTCGGCTCGGCGCGGTCAAAACCGCCGACCAATACGGCGGCGACCATTTCGTCACGATGCTTGACACGGAAGGTCATCCGTTTTGCTTATGCAGAAGAAATTAAAATAGAGGAGATTTGATTATGGAATTAGAATTTCAAAAAAGAGTTAAACGCGTCGCGGACTGCGTGAAATTGAAAGAGCCGGATAAGGTGCCGTTCATTCCGGTGATGGAGGCGTTTCCGGTTTACTATGGCGGCAAAACCATCAAGCAATGTATGTACGATTACACGCAGACAGAGAGTTGTTTTGATAAGTTTTTCGCGGATTTCAAGCCGGATTTGGGCTGGGATCCCATTATGATTTTCCCCGCGCAGGCGCTTGAACGGATTGGCATAAACTGGTTCAGGTGGCCCGGGAACGGCGTTGACGACGACAACGTCATGTACCAGTACATTGAGGACGAGTACATGAAAGCGGACGA
>WREN01000348.1 GCA_009779295.1 Oscillospiraceae bacterium
AGCTCCATTCGCGTGATAAATTTTCGTCAGTTCTTTGTACGCGTTACGAATTGTTTCCGTGTCTGTGTAATCATTCGCCGCCAATTCTTTGTCTATAACGGCGCGCAGATAGAGAATCCTCCAGCGCCATGAAGAACGCGCTTCCGGCGGCAAAACCGCGTCGCATTCCATCATTCGGGTGTAAATCGAATTGATTTTTTCCGGATTATAGATAATGAATTTAGTTCCGTCCTTGACATATTCAGATTCTTTAAATCCATACGGATATATCGCCTCGCCGCTATGCTGCATATAACGCGGCAGCGTCGTCTCCATTTCAAACAAACAATCCGCAATAGTTTCAGCGCAATTACGTGAAAAATACGCGGAAGCGTATTCGATCAAACCCGTACGAACGTCATAATCGCCGTTCCAATACATGCGACTCATCAGGAATTTGTTCAGGTCTTCGTAAATGCCCTCCGAATACGGGAAACCGCCCTGCTTTTCGTTCTTGCTTATATCCCATATCTGCCTGACATATGTAGGCAGCGGATTCGCGCCGAATCCGCCCCACGGAACCGCGCCGCGCATACTTATCTCCGGGAAGCCAACGATCGGCAGTCCGCAAATTTCGTTTGCTCCCGCTTGAACTTCGCACAAAATATAATCGACGTAGTTGTTTTCGTTTTTAAACGCCTTTTTGAATGTCTCCGTTTCGCCTTCGATAAATGCGTCAAAATCCCACAAAGACAGAATCATTTTGCTTTTCGGGAAGCATTTACGGCACATTTCCGCGACGGTCGGCGCAACTTTCAGGAATCCGTTCGCGCCCCACGGAGTGCATTTTTCGCATGTGCAGCCGCCCTGATCGTAAGGCCAAATCCAGATATACTCAAAGTCAATCCCTTCAAAAGCGCGGCACATATCCTCGCGGTTCTTTAAAATCAGCTCCATTCCGCCCGATACGTTCGGGCAAATCTCGACATGGTAATGCCCGACCGGTTCGCGGAGGTAGCCGTTCTGCCCTGCGCGCCAATCCGCTTTCAAGTGATAGGGCGTAGTCGCAAATCCCTCATTCGAAAGCACGCCTATGCTCGCTTTCATTCCGCAAACCTGCGCGGCTTCCAGAATCGCACGCAAGCGAGATACCATCTCAACCGCGTCAGGATCGTTGATGCCGTTGTAATGGTGCATGTCGAACCAAACACACAGCGCGTTGATTCCCCACAGAGCTAATTCCTTGACGTAGCGTTTAATCTCAATAATCGGCGCGTCGTGGTAGAAGTTGTGGAAGTGGGAAGCGAAGTAGATTCCGCGTATCTTTTTTTGCGGAATAGATTTAAAATATTCTTTTGAAGGCAATAATTCGCCGTCTTTTATCTGCGAGTTGAAAAGGAAATGCCCCGCGCCTGCCCATAATCCGCTCAGACACGACGCGTTGATTGACGCGCCGTTTTCCGTCGGGAAATATACATAGCCTTCATCTTCAATCGATTGGGCAAAATTTAAATTCAATATTAAAACATCCGCGTTTTTATAACCCTTCTCTTCCAACCATTCGAAAATAAACGAAGCAAGACACCCAAATTCGTTTTTGGTATCATTAAAATATACTATTTCCATATTTATTCCCTCTCAAAACAATCTGTTGATAAATTCCAGAGTTTTTTCTACCATCACGTCGCCGCCGTCAGGTCCGATGTAGCCGTTGTAAACGCCCGCGCTGTAACCGCCGCCCGGCACGCTGTATTCGGTCGGAAGATAGCCGAGGTAGCCGCAGCTTAATTGCGTGACAAGCGTTTGATTCGCCGGACTGCGCGCTTTTATACACATACCGAAATCCTGAAACAATTCAAACGGATTCGTTACGATCACAGTATCGCCGATTCTGAGCGCGTGGAGTTCCATATCGATGGTGCTGCGTTCCGATTGCAGTTTGTATCTGTTCACCACGCCCGCAGCGATCGCGTATTTCGTCCGTTCAGCCATCGGAATCGATATCGAATCTTCAGATTCCGGCTGTTCTGTTTGTAACCAGTTTTCGATTCCATCATATACGGCTTTAGCGGCGATATATTCGTCTTCCGTTACAGTCCGTATCGGAAGCGGAATGTTTCCGGAAATATGCTTAACGGGCGCGTCGTATTGAATGTCTGCTTTTGTTAGCTCGGACAGGACGTATTTGCTCTCGCGCAAAATCCTGCCAACCTGCTGTTCCATTCCTTTGACGGTATTCATAATTTCCTCGTTGCGTCCGCGGCGAACCATGTCACGCATCGTTATGTCGCCGGAAGCTCCGCATAACGGCAGAATATACCCGCACTCCGGCCATTGACGGCGCAACTCGCCCCACATATCGGCGGTGATGTAGTATTGATGTTCAAGGATTTGTGCAGTGCAAGCGAGATTGATAACTACGCCGGTCATTGTTCCCGCTTCGTCGAACGCTGCGATGTATTCAACTCCCGTATCCGCACCGCCCTCTATACGCAGAAAATCCGGCGTATTCGTCGAGCCGTACATCTTCGCACTGCCGTCTTTGTAACGTACCCTGCGGCAATGCGGCACGGCAACCCTGCCGAACGCCGCCGCGATCCCGCCCGGCTTGCGGTTGTTCCACGCGTCAGCCGCAGCGGACGCAATCCGCTCCGCGGCGAATTTCTTGTAAACGTCAGGCGTTACTACGTCGGGGTCCTCGGGCAAACGCGCGAATCTTTCTCCCCACCATTGCGCGAGAAGGTCGCTTTCCAG
>WREN01000349.1 GCA_009779295.1 Oscillospiraceae bacterium
GACCGCATAATCATGATGAAAACCTCTCCGATGAATATTTCTGTGCACACGACCAATCCGAACCTGCGCATGAAAATGCTCAACAACCGTTTCGCCGGAAATGGTCTGGACGTGATGAAAAGATTCATCGACGCGGGGATAAAAATCAACTGCCAAATCGTTCTGTGCAAGGGATTGAACGACGGGCGCGAACTCAACAGCACGATGGAAACGCTCGCGGGATTATATCCGGGCGTGGAAAGCGTCGCGGTCGTGCCTGCGGGATTGACGAAGTACCGCGAAGGTCTATATCCGATCGAGCCTTATACCGATTCGGAGTGTAAAAAGATTATCCGGCAGGTTGACAAGTTTGCCGATAAATGCAAAGAGGATTTCGGTACGCGGTTATTCTATTGCGCGGACGAGTTGTATATCAAAGCGGACGTGAATTTGCCGAAGTACGAAGATTACGAGGATTTCAATCAGCTCGAAAACGGCGTAGGTTTGATCGCCGAATTTAAAGCGGAATTTGATAAAGAGTTAAAAAACATCAAAAAATACGCAAACGCGCCGTACAGGCAGGTTTCGATTGCCACAGGCGAAGCGGCGTATGATTTCATCAGCTATTTAGTGGAGCAAATATTGGAATCGTGCGATAATTTATCGTGTACGGTTTATAAGATAAAAAATGAATTTTTCGGCGAAAATATCACGGTAACCGGACTTGTAACCGGTCAGGACATCGCCAGACAGTTGCACCTACAACCGTTGGGTGAAAAATTGTTCATCCCGTCGGTAATGCTCAGGTACGAGCGTGACATGTTTCTCGACAGCATGACGGTGAAGGAATTATCGCGGGTGTTGGATATTGAAGTCGGCGTAGTTGAGTGTAATGGGGAAGAATTTATCAGGGCGTTGTTTGCGTGATGTTGCGTAGAAAATTTATATTTTCCACCACAAAGAGGTTAATAATGTTTGATGATAATGTATTAGAATATGCTTCAAAATTTTATGATTTTGAAATTAATACTGCCACATGGATAAATAGTGGCTCTAATAGAGTATACAAAATTCTAAAAAACGGACAAAATTTTTATCTGCGGATTTCAACTCGTAAGTTTGAACACATAGCAGCCGAAAATGATTGGATAAATTATCTAAAAGATAGTATTAAAGTACCTATTTTAGTAAAGTCAAACAACAACAAATTAATAGAATCATATCAAGCAAATGAAAAAACTTATGTTATTTGCCTATACCACGAATTACCGGGCGTATATTGGGATAAAAACGATGCGACAACATGGAATGAAACGGTGTTTAGAAATTGGGGCAACATTATGGGAAAAATGCACCGTATGACAAAAAATTATCAACCTCCCGAAGGCTCTGTTAAACGACCATTGTTTGAAGATAATCTCATGCCACTCGAATATTATGAAGCTGTTCCCTCTGTTTACGCAAAAATGGCTCAGGTTCAAAAAGAAATACTCGAACTCCCGCGAGATATTGATTCCTACGGACTTATTCACTCCGACTTTGCACAACAAAATTTACTTATTCATAATAATGAAATAAGTGTATTAGATTTTGACGATTGCGAATACGGATTTTTTGCACTCGACATCGGAATTGCGCTATATCATGCGATATGGTGGGGGTTGCCAGAGGACAATTCTTTGAAAAATGATTTTGCTTTTAAGATCATCAAAAACTTTATGTTAGGCTACGAAACCGAAAACCGATTAAGCGATTATTGGCTTAAAAAGATTGTGTTGTTTATGAAATATAGACAAATCTCCGCGTTAAAATGGCATTTGGGTTACTATAAACCAAAAAGTTTAGATGAAGTCGTATATAATGATTACTTCAAAATATACTATGACTTCGGGGCAAACATAAAGTTTATTGAAAACGATATATTTTATGAGGAGTGTAAAATTGATGAAAATGATTTTATCAATCCAACAAAATAAGCATTTTCAACAATTATACATATTTCAAACAAGGAGGTAAAACCATGAAACCCATCATCGCCATCGTGGGTCGCCCGAATGTCGGGAAGAGCACATTATTCAATAAACTCGCGGGCAAGCGCATCGCCATCGTTGACGATATGCCCGGCGTGACTCGCGACCGCATGTATTACGACGTCGAGTGGGCGGGGCGCAACATGATGCTCGTCGATACCGGCGGCATTGAGCCGGTGACGGATGACGTCATCCTGAAGCACATGCGTATGCAGGCGCAGATCGCGATCGACACCGCCGACGTGATACTGTTCATTACCGACGTTCGCGCGGGCTTGACCGCCGACGACAAAGACATCGCGACGATGCTGTTGAAAAGCATGAAACCCGTCATCGTCTGCGTCAACAAAGTCGATAATATCGGCGACGTACCGCTTGAGTTTTACGAGTTTTACGAACTCGGTTTCGAAGAAGAACCTATTGCGGTTTCGTCATTGCACGGCACGGGCAGCGGCGACATTCTTGACAAAGTCATCGAATACCTCCCCAAGAACGATATAGAAGAAGCCGAAGACGACACGATAAAAGTCTGCGTCATCGGCAAGCCCAATTCCGGTAAAAGTTCGATTATCAACTACATCCTCGGCGAAGACCGCATGATCGTTTCGGACATTCCCGGCACCACACGAGATTCAATCGACACGCCGTTCGAGAACGAGCTGGGCAAGTACGTGATGATCGATACGGCGGGAATCCGGCGGCAGAGCAAAATC
>WREN01000350.1 GCA_009779295.1 Oscillospiraceae bacterium
ATTCGATGATTTCGCGGCTTCCGGTGATAACCAAGTCCGTGTTCAATTCGTTAATCACCATGATCGCGCCTTTGATTATTTCAAGAGGGGCGTTGTCACCGCTCATGGCGTCCAAAATTATTTTCATGTTGTTTGACTCCTTTGTTTCAATTGGTCGATTCTTTCAAGTCCATCAGGATATGCTGTTTCAAGCGCATTTATCAGCCACTCTCTACTCTCATCTGGAAGATATGGCGCAGTAGAATCAAAATCTATTTGATTTTTCACTTTATGGTATTCACTTGTCAAATATGCCGGATGAGAAATCATTAGCAGTTTTACTTCCGGAGCTAAATAAGGTATACCCTTGTCAGTATATAATATTGCTTTGTCAAGTTCTCGTGTTATATTTTTGCCTTGACTGGTAAACGAATCGAAACCGAAATAACCGTCATTTCGTTTATTGAATATTATTTCTATAAAATCAAAATTCAACTGTTCGGTGTTCAAAATTTCATAATCATAAATATTTTCATCGCCGGATTTCGGTTCGATTTTGAAAAACGAACAATCGGGTTTGATTGCCCAAACGGAACGAAGATTCGAAATATTTTTGTCATTAGAATTTAATATCGCACGTAGATAAGCATTGGCTTTCTTATTGTCAATCCAATCGCACCTGTGTTCGTAAACATTCCAACCTTTATTCAGAACAAATTTTATTGCATTTATTCTATCCTCTTCAAAAACAGTTGTATCAATATCGCTGTGCGGGCGGAGTTTCCTCCCCAAAAATAATTCGAGCGCATAACCTCCGCAAAAAGCGTAAGTAAAACCACAGTTTTTCATAAAATCGTTACATTCTGATATTAATCTATTTATATACATTCTCAATAACCTCCAACGCCCTCTCCGCATACGCTTCCTGCCGTTTCGCCTTACCGCCTTTGACTTTCACTTCAAGCGGTGCGGTGATTCCGAAATTAACGTTCATCGGCTGGAAGTTCGTCACCGCAGGATTGCTCACATACGCCGCCAGCGCGCCTATCATGCAAGTGTTCGGGAACACAATCGGCGGTTGTTCCAACGCCATCATTGCGGCGTTCAATCCCGCGGCGAACCCCGACGCTGTTGATTCGATATAACCCTCTACGCCCGTAATTTGCCCGGCAAAGAAAACGTTCGGATTATTCCTCATCCTATAAGTATTGTCGAGCAGCGCGGGCGAATTGATGAACGTGTTGCGGTGCATGACGCCGAATCGGAAAAACTCCGCGTTCTCAAGCCCGGGTATCAGCCGGAACACGCGCTTCTGCTCCGCGAACGTCAAATGCGTTTGGAATCCCACCAGATTGTACATCGACCCGGCGGCGTTTTCCATGCGCAGTTGCACAATCGCAAACGCTTCCGTTCCGGTTTGCGGAACGGTAATGCCTACGGGTTTCATCGGTCCGAACCTGAGCGTATCATACCCGCGCCGTGCCATGACCTCAACGGGCATACATCCCTCGAACACTTTGTTGTCGAAATCCTTCAATTTCGCTTCTTCGGCGTTGATTAACTCGTTGTAGAACGTATCGTACTCCGCTTGCGTCATCGGGCAATTGATATACGACGCCTCACCCTTGTTGTAACGCGACGCGAAGAACGCCTTGTCCATGTCGATAGTGGATTTGTCCACTATTGGTGCAATAGCGTCATAGAAATGCAAATATTTCTCGCCTATTAGTGTTGAAATACACTCTGAAAATATATCCGAAGTCAGCGGCCCTGTGGCGATGACGTTGATATTCCCGTCAAGTGTGGCTAATTCCTCGTTGACAACTTCGATATTCGGATTCCCTTTAATCTTATTAGTGACATACGCGCTGAAAACGACCCTGTCAACCGCCAAAGCCGACCCCGCCGGAACTTCCGACGCATACGCCGCTTCCATGATGAGCGACCCGCAGCGTTTCAATTCCTCTTTCAATAACCCGACGGCGTTCGTAGTTTGATTCGAACGGAACGAATTAGAACACACAAGCTCCGCGAAATTCGGCGAATTGTGCGCTGGCGAATATTTAATCGGCTTCATCTCGAACAAGCGAACATTTACGCCGCGTTTTGCGGCTTGCCACGCGGCTTCGCAACCGGCAAGCCCGGCTCCGATAACGTTAATTGTCTTCATCCGGAATCTCTCTTGTATAACCGCAATCTTTATTGTGGCACGCAATCAATTGCTTGCCTTTCTTTTGATACAGCAACTGTTTGCATTTCGGGCATTTTTCGTTTACGGGCATATCCCATGAAGTGAATTTGCAATCGGGATATTTTTCACAGGAATAATAATTTGTATTTTTTTTACTTTGTTTAATAACGATACCCGCTCCGCAAACCGGGCAGGGAACATCTATTTTTTTATTTAACGGCTTGGTATTCTTACATTTCGGGTAATCGCTGCACGAATAAAACATACCGTATTTTCCTTTGCGCAAAACCATAAACTGCCCGCAAAGTTCGCATTTGATATCCGTTAATTCGGATTCTTTTTTCTCTGCCGGTTTACCATCGCCGGTCAAAGGTTTCGTGTTTTTGCAGTCAGGGTAGTTCGGACATGCCGCGAATTTCCCGTACCGCCCGGCCTTAACGACCATCTTGCTTCCGCATTTATCGCAGATTATATCCGTTTCCTCAACGGGAATCTTTATATCTTCCCTTGATGTG
>WREN01000351.1 GCA_009779295.1 Oscillospiraceae bacterium
CATTGGGCAAAAATTGGCAATCGTAGGCATGAACGGAAGCGGTAAGACCACAATGATAAAACTCCTGTGTCGTTTATACGACCCGGGCGAAGGCGTGATTACCTTGAACGGCATAGATATAAAAGAATATGATTACGCCGAGTACATCGGGATTTTTTCCGTGGTATTTCAGGACTTCAAAATGTTTTCGTTCAAACTATCTGAAAATATAACCTGTTCTGTCGAAGTCGACGCCGAAAAAGCGGCAAAAGTAATCGATATAGTCGGACTTACCGAACGGACGGTAAACATGCGTGACGGCCTCGATACTTATCTTTATAATGATTATGACAAAGGCGTGGAAATATCCGGCGGTGAAGCGCAAAAAATCGCGCTTGCCAGGGCGTTGTATAAAAACGCCCCTTTCATCGTTCTGGACGAACCGACCGCCGCGCTCGATCCGATAGCGGAATATGAAATATACTCAAAGTTCAATGAAATTGTCGGCGACAAGACGGCGATATTCATTTCTCATCGGCTATCCTCGTGCCGTTTCTGCGACGACATCGCCGTATTCCATGAAGGTGGATTAATCCAACGAGGTAATCACGATGCGCTGCTCTCGGACAGGGACGGAAAGTATTTCGAGTTGTGGAACGCACAGGCGCAGTACTATAGCGAGCAATTTTAAACAGCGCTAATATACAGGTCAAGGTTGAATTAATACTCGTCTACTAACGGGGAAAAGACGCACAAAAAATTTTTTTGATTCTGCTTTCGTGTTACTGTTCACGATCTGCTTATTGTCTGTCATTCTGAAGGCTTTAGCCTGAAGAATCTTATCTTTGATATACACAGATCCTTCGCTCCGCTCAGGATGACATGCTGGAGTGTACAGGACGCGGCATTCTTGATGTGCCGTTTCGCATTATAGGTTACACAACAACAGTAACGCTTTCGTAAGCTACAATAGGTATAGTACGGAAATAAATGGCATTTTTATTCGATTTGGTATATACTTAAAATAGGTTAGTTTCATTTTTACACAAATTGTAAATTGGGTAACTATGGAATTTATTTTCGGAGGATTATATGGTTAACGAAATAATTTTTACGGTTAATGAATCATTTGACGGAGGATATGAAGCTAAAGCGGTTGGACACTCTATATTTACTCAGTGCGATGAATATGATGAATTACCCATGGTATTACGTGACGCGGTAAAATGTCACTTCGACGAAGATAAAATGCCTTCATTAATTCGTATACATTTAGTCAAAGACATGGTTATAGCTGTATGAAAATACCAAGGGATGTATCTGCAGCCAAATTAATAAATCTCTTAAAACATTACGGATATCAAATTATCCGGCAGACAGGCAGCCATATTAGACTGTCAAAAAATATTGATGATTATGAACACAATATAACCGTACCAAACCATAAACCAATTAAAATCGGTACGCTTCAAAATATTGCAAACGATGTATGCTCTGTTAATAATCTCAGTTTAGATGAGTTTTATAATCAATTATGACGCTACATATATCTATAAAATTCTAATGTTTTCACGAAGCTTATTTGTATTAATGCAAGCAAGATTCATTTTTCATATAATCACGTCCATGCAATACAAAAATTTTATGGAATATAATTCTCCTTTACAAATCTTACAAAACTCTTAACATATGTTAATATCTATAGTTCCTACCGTTGGTGTCATTGTAATTTGTAGAAAATATACACTATCGGGTGTAGAAATAAAAACGCGATTCGAATAAACTAAAAATGTGGGTAAATTTATACACATAATAACCTTTTGTTTTATGAACGTAACACGGAAGCTAAACCCACATTTTAAACAATAAATAAAAGCACGAAAGGATGGGGAGGATGAAAAATCCGGCGGCGACTAATGAATCATTGGAAAGAGATATCGGTATTTCGTTTGACAGAAACCTCATCGGATATAACAAGGTCCAGGTCGACCGTTATATTGGCAACCTCGTCGACGCGTATCAAACGGCATACGACGAATACAACGCTAAATGTTCGGAATATGATGAATTGCTGGACAACTACAGGACGCTGGCGGCTCGCGAGAAAAGCCATCCGGGGGCGGATATCATCACAAAAACGCTGCTTGACGCGGAATTATTAACGCAGACCATCCTGTCTGAAGCCCGTGAAGAAGCTAAAAATATCACGGAAGAATCATATGTGAAAAAATTCGAATTGGTGCTGCAGGCGCAGGCGACACTGAACAAAGCCAAGGACGAAGCGGCGACAATGAAGGCGGCGGCTCAAAAAGCGTTGTCGGATGCAACCCGCGAAGCCGCGAGAATCCGGGAAGAGTCGCATACACTACACAAAAGCCACAGGGAAGACGCCGCAGGTATGGCATATGGCAACGCCAGGCAGATAATCGAAGACGCCAGGGCGGAAGCGGCCCGTATTGTATATAACGCCAAACTAAACGAAGAACAGTTCAATGAAAACATCCGAACCGCTATGAACGACATGCGGGAGCTGCCGGTGCAGGTTAAGCCGGTGAGATCGGCAAGCTGAAAAATAAACGGTATGAAATAACATAAATTACGGAAGCATATGGCGGGTATGGACATGGCGCTCAAGTCAATGCGGGAAATCAACCGCGAACAAATAGAAATCCGCGGAATACGCCGGAAAACTGCCGGTATAAAA
>WREN01000352.1 GCA_009779295.1 Oscillospiraceae bacterium
CGGTTACGATTAATATGGATAGCGAGGTTTTAAGAAAAAAACATGATACTTAAAATTGACGGTGAAATCAATCAATACTACGCACAGACTTTGTGTATGATATTTTTCCCGGGCGAAGATTTTTCCGAAAAGCAGATGGTAACCGACGATACGCCTGTTGTTACCATTACAATCGAAAAAGATTTGCTCGGCGTAAACGCGAAAGTACATATCAAAAACGGCGTAGAATCCGCGGAAGCAAAGAATTATATCTTGTACAATTCGGAATACACGGAAGAAAAAGTCGTGAAGTTCGCGGCGGGAACCGCTATGCTCAAAGCCGGGAAAAGTTTATTCGGCTGCGTGCCGCCGTGGGGGATTTTAACGGGCGTGAGACCGTCTAAAATCGCCGCCGATTTGCTGCATAAAGGCAATGGTATCAACGAAATCAAATCGATTCTCACCAAAGAATATTATTTGAATCCGAAAAAGGCTTCACTCGTGACGAACATCGCGGTGCGGGAAGATAAAATTATCAAATCATTACCGAAAAATTCGTGCAGTTTGTATGTTTCGATTCCGTTTTGCCCGACGCGGTGCGTATATTGTTCGTTTGTTTCATACGCGACAAAACGATTGCTGTCGCTGATACCGGAATATCTGAAACAGCTATTAATTGATCTCGACGAAAATTTCAACATGACAAAATCGCTCGGATTAAACCTAACCACGATTTACATCGGCGGCGGCACTCCGACTATCCTTGATGAAACACAGCTTGAAACATTGTTAAATAAAATTTCATCACATATCGCCCCATCAACTTTGATTGAATATTCAATCGAAGCCGGCCGCCCCGATACGATCACAAAAGGCAAACTTGACATCATGAACCGTTACGGCGTAACGAGGATAAGTATCAATCCGCAAACGCTGAACGACGAAGTTCTCAACGGTATCGGACGCAAACATACCGCCGCTGATTTCTTTCACGCTTTCAATCTTGCGCGTGAAGCGGGAGTTAAATGTATCAACACAGATTTAATCGCTGGACTTCCGGGCGAAGGTTACGGTAGTTATTCTAAATCTGTTGAGCAAATTTTGAAATTGCGCCCGGAAAATATCATGTATCATACGTTTTGCGTGAAAAAATCCTCCGAAATGTTACGGAACGGCACGGAAATGTACTCCATCAACGGCGGTGAAACCGGAAAAAGCGTTGACTACTCGCAGATTATAACAAAAAATGCGGGCTACGTGCCGTATTATATGTACAGGCAGAAGAACACCATCGGCAACTTGGAAAACGTCGGGTTCTCGCTTGAGGGCATGGAAGGGAAGTACAACATTTTCATCATGGAGGAGATCCACAGTATTTTCGCCGTCGGCGCGGGAGCGGTGACGAAGATGGTTTCGCCCGACCGCAAGCAAATCAAGCGTTTCTTCATGCCGAAATATCCTTATGAGTATCTCAAAGCGGACAAAATGGATGAGCATAAGAAGAATATTTATGAGTTTTATAAGAGGTTGAATTGAATGGAAAAAGGTAAAATTATTTGGCTTAACGGAGTATCAAGTTCCGGTAAGACAACGCTGGCGAAAATGTTACAGGAGAAATTAGACGAGCAGTTTTTTCATCTTGATAAGGACGCATTCACTTATATAATGCGAATGACTGATAAGTGTTATGAGAGGATTGATTGGACAAAAACAGAAGATAAAATTATATCAGCATTTAATAAAACTATAAAAGCATTTTCGGATTTGGGTTTTAATACGATTGTTGACCGTCTTTTTCTAAGAGAATTTGATTATTTGAACGAATGTGTGGAATTGTTTAATGATTACCCTGTATTATTTGTCCATGTGATTTGTCCTTTAGAAGAATTACGTCGTAGAGAAAAACAACGCGGCGACCGTGTTATTGGACAGAGCGAAGAACAACTTCCAGAATTAATTCCGCAAGATAAATATGATATAATTGTTGATACTCATAATAATACGATAGAAGAATGTGCCGATAGAATTATCGAGGCGTTGAACTACCCCGAAAATTTCACGGCGTTTAAAACTTTATATTCAGAAAGGTTTAAATAAAATGTACGATAAATATCTCGAAAGCGCGGAATATATCAAATCAAAAATAAACGCCGAACCCGACGTCGCGATAATCCTCGGCAGCGGACTCGGCAGTTTCGCGGAGCAATTTGATAACCCCGTAATCATCCCATACAACGAAATCCCGAACTTTCCCGTTTCTACGGTATCATACCACAAAGGCGAATTTGTTTACGGCGAAATCGGCGGTAAGAAAGTTTTGGCGATGAACGGGCGTTTCCACTTTTACGAGGGCTACGAGATGTGGCAGACGGCGTATCCCATCGGCGTGTTCAAAATTCTGAACGTGAAAAAACTCATCATCACGAACGCGGCGGGCGGCATCTCCGAAGATTACAGACCCGGCGACTTCGTTTGTGTGCGCGACCATATCAAGCTCGTGCCCGATTCGCCGATGAGAGGGAAGCATATCCCCGAGTTCGGAGGGCAACGGTTCTTCGATATGCAACACGTTTACGATAAAGAAATGATAGCACTCGCGCACAGGATCGACCCCGATTTAAAAGACGGAGTATACGCTTACATGGCGGGCCCACAGTTTGAAACGCCCGCGGAAATCCGCATGTTGAAGATTATGGGCGC
>WREN01000353.1 GCA_009779295.1 Oscillospiraceae bacterium
ATACCGATAACCGCAGACCCGGAGCGCGCGGGCGTGTTTATGGACGCGTTCACGGCGATATCCGGCGAGGTGCTGATGCCCGCGTACTACAAAATTTCGCTCGAGGGCAAGTTCACGCGCGACGAGGATTCGATCGAGATGCTCGACATCATCAGGGACGGGCGCGTATTCGACCGCTCGGTTTTGTTTAATTGGGGCGGGTTCTACAGCGCTATTATAACCTACGGCACAGGCAGGGAAGGCACGAACCCGGCGTCCGTGTTCGAGAAAAACGCGGGCAAGGTCGAAGCCGCCATAGCGAAGACGATCGACGCGTATAATTCGATGGACTGATTTGTGAAGTTGAGAAACAAAAAGAAATAGACCGCCCAGCTTAAAGGTGGCGGTCTATTTCTTGATTCGGACTTTGTAAGTTCAATCGAGTTCGGCCGTATCGCTTTGTGTATGCGAGAGGGTGTAGCTTACCCTCTCTTTTCTATTTGTCGTGCATATTATAGCATATAAAAATACGTTTGTCAAGAAAAAATTTAACTATTTAACCATTTGCACGGTAATTTGTTTTTATTCGAATTTATTAAAAATAAAAATATTTTTTATAAATATATGTAACTTTTTCAGGGTCAGAAACGTAGTATATATAACTGAATTCAGTCAGCGTATTGACGCGTCAAAAAAACTATGGTAAAATAAATCAAGCGAACCGAATTTGGTTCGTTTACAGAAAGGAGCGGGTTTGTATAAACCTTATTGATGTTAAAGGTGTGGAAGATATGGATGAAAAATTTCGGCAAAACAGCGATACAAGCGATATAATTGCAATAAACAATAACTTTTTCGAAAAATATAATTCCACAATACGCGGAATAGTCACGAATATCCTAAAATATACGAATCAATCGCAGGATATAGACGATTGCGTGAATACCGTGTTTCTGAGCCTTATGGAAAAACTGCAGCAGTACAACGAAACGCGCGGTAGCCTGGCGGCGTTCGTCATTATGATTGCGCGTTCAACGGCATTGGATTACCGCAGAAACAATATTCGCAGGATCGGCAAATTGGCCGGCGAGGATACATATGATTTTATTTGCGACGATCTGGAGTTTGAAAACGAAGTCGAGTTTAATATGCTGATAGAGAGCATACACGCAAAATTAACCGAAAAAGAGAATATTTTATTTACCATGAAATTTATACTCTATGATTCGACGGATGAAATCGCCAAAATTTTAAACATAAATAAAAACGCGGTAAAAGTGCGGGTAAACAGGCTAAAAAACAAGATAAAAAAGTTTTTGATAAAAGGAGGGATAACAATTGAATAAAAAATACATAGACGGGCTGAGCGACGAAACGCTCGCTGAAATGATCGATAGAACGTTATTATATAAAAAGACGGCAAAAACCAGAAATATGAAAGCAAACCTGTTTAAAATAATCCCGGCAATCGCGGCTGTCGCGTTAGTTATAGGGGTTGTGAATATCATAGGCGCTATCAATACAGGCGATTTATTTTCCGTTAAAAATCCGGGCGCGGCAACTATTAAAGAAGATATAGTATCTAACGGAGTTTTGACAGATATTCCGATAATTATTGAAAAATCTGTTTTTGAAAATTTGATAGACTCTATTTTAAAAGACGATTCGAGCGAGAGAGCCGTGAAAAGGCTGAAAGCCTATTATATGCCCAAAGATTTCGGTACAGGATTATTCTATGTATTTGACGCAAATGCGAACGAAAGAGAAATCATAGAAATATTGGGTTATTGGAATGACTATATAGGCTGGGATGACGCGGATTATCATGAAATGCTTTTAGAATATCAGATGCTTGCCATTGAAAGCGAACTCCGCTTTGACAGCGAGCTTCGACGCGAAGAAAAAGTCCGCAATGAAGTGAATGGAGGGATTGATTGGTTCGGAGTTTGGTCCGGAGTTATCGCATCTTATGAATATGACTACTATGAAAATCCCGAAGAATATTGGAACAAATACGCATGGATATTATCGAATGAAAATGGTATGTATGTATTTACGCTTAAAAACGGAACTAAAATAGAAACGACGGGTAAAATTAATGGTTTTGCGTTCCTCCGCTATTCTGACGATACTCAGCCGCACGGTTCTATTGAAACGGCTGAAGATGTTATGATCACACTGGCAAACGGTATAATAATCACAGTTCCCGAAAACACGGTTATCAAAGCTATGCCGGTCAAAGACGCCGATCATACATTAGAAATCATAATCGGTAACGGAAACGCGGCAGTCACACAGCCGGACGGAACATCAACCGAATATTCAAGCGGAACGATTCTTGACGGCGAAGCAAATGTTATAAATTGATGATAAGCGAACGCCGTAATATTTGCGAGGGCATATTTAAAAAACAAAAAGGTTTGGGTATAAAAATATCCCAAGCCTTTCTTTTTCATAATGATTTTTCGAATAAATATTGACATTGTCGTCATAATTTGTTATACTGATTACAGCGAATCAATTTGGTTGAATTAACAGGATGTGAGATTATGGCGAGAAGAAAAGAAATAATAAATATGACCGATGACTTCTTGCGAAAATTAATTACGGAATTAGCGCATGAATTAAATAAAAAGTCTAAAAATTCTCCCGTGGAACATGATTTGTATATTGTTGGCGGAGCAGCATTG
>WREN01000354.1 GCA_009779295.1 Oscillospiraceae bacterium
AACGAGAATAATATGCAGGATGATATACAACCATAACGACAAAGATATTGTTCACGATGAATATTCGGAAACATTAAAAGATGCGGATGCGTTGGAACATTATTTAAACAATTCGGGTTACGATGATAAATATAATTATCATGGACGCGATAAAAAAATACTTGACGAATTTAAAACAGGAGAATAAAAAATCAATGGCCGAAAAAATCATTTTAACTGAAAATCCCGAACAGACTTCCGTAATATTCGGCAATTTTGACACGAATATAATTATTATTGAAAAATCATATAAAGTCAACATAACCAACCGTGAAGGCGCGATTATTGTTTCCGGTGAAAATACGGACAACGTCGAAAAAGCCGCTTTGACTGTCAGCTATTTAAAAAAGATGTCCGCGTTGAACGATAATTTAAACGAGCAGAACGTTGAATATATAATCAACATGATAAACGACGAACGCGACAGCGAGTTGAAAGAGTTAGATTCCGACTGCATTTGCATTACTACTCGCGGTAAACCTGTTAAAGCGAAAACAGTCGGGCAACGACGTTATGTTGAATTAATTAAAGCCAACACGATCGTACTCGGAGTCGGACCCGCGGGAACGGGCAAGACTTTCCTCGCTGTTGCAATGGCGGTTACTGCGCTCAGAAACAAAGATGTTGAACGCATAATACTGACGCGCCCTGCGGTTGAAGCAGGCGAGAAGCTCGGTTATCTTCCGGGGGACTTGCACAACAAGATCGATCCGTATCTCAGACCATTGCATGACGCGCTGTACGAGATGCTGGGCTACGAAACATATCAGCGTTATGTTGAACGCGGCAGCATCGAAATCGCGCCGCTCGCGTACATGAGAGGGCGCACGCTCGACGATTCGTTCATAATCCTCGATGAGGCGCAGAACACAACGCCCGAACAGATGAAAATGTTCCTGACGCGGCTCGGATTCAATTCCAAAGCGGTCGTCACAGGTGACATTACGCAAACGGACTTACCGTACGGTAAGAAGAGCGGATTAGTTGAAGCAGTTAAGATATTGAAAAACATCGAGGGAATCGTTACGCATCATTTTACCGACCGCGACGTTGTAAGGCACAGGCTCGTGCAGAAAATCATTTTAGCTTACGAAAAATACGAAAGGGAAAAACCAAACAATGAGAAACCGCCACGACATATTTATAGAAGGTAATCCGAATTTCAAAATAAAACGATTGGTTAAAAGAATTGTCAATCTCGTTCTCGATTACGAGAGAATTAATAACCGATGTGAAGTTTCTGTTATTCTTACGGACAATAAAGAAATCCGAAAACTAAACAAAGAATTCCGTGACATCGACAAAACTACGGATGTTTTGTCGTTTCCTATGGAGGAAAATGTGCTCGGCGATATTGTTATTTCGCTCGATAAAACGAAAAAGCAAGCGGATTTATACGGACATTCATTCGAGCGGGAATTAACTTTCCTGTGCGTACACGGACTATTGCACCTGCTCGGTTACGACCACGAAATCTCAAAAGACGAAGAAAAAATAATGTTTGACAAACAGAAGGAAATAATGAAATTAATATGAAAAAGACAGGATTTATAGCTATATTAGGCCGCCCGAACGTCGGCAAGTCTACGCTTTTGAACGCATTGTTGGGCGAGAAGATCGCGATAGTTTCCAAGAAGCCGCAGACGACCCGCACGCGTATAACAGGCGTTTTGACGCAGGGCGAGAATCAATTCGTTTTCGTTGACACGCCCGGTATGCACAAGCCGCGCACGCGCTTAGGCGATTATATGGTGAAGGCGATCAACAGCACGATAGGCGATGTTGACGCGGCGATTCTCGTCGTCGAAGCCGGAACGCGCGTTGGCAACATCGAAGCGGGGATTATCGAGAACTTTAAAAAGAACAATCTGCCCGCACTGCTCGTGATAAACAAAACCGATCTCGCCACGCCCGAACAAATCGGCGAAACCATTATACAATACTCAAACATTTTCGAGTTCGTTTCGGTGATACCCATATGCGCGCTGAAAAACGACGGCGTTGAAATCGTACTCAAGGAAGCCGAGAATTTCATGGAAGAAAGCCCGTGGTTCTTCTCGGACGACGCGCTGACAGATCAGCCTGAACGCCAGCTCGCCGCTGAGATAATACGCGAGAAGATTTTGCGGTTGATAGACGACGAAATCCCGCACGGCATCGCTGTCGTGATTGAGGAGTTTGAGGAAACGCCGAAGATAATCAACATCCGCGCGGAAATTTTCTGCGAACGCGAAAACCACAAGAGTATCATCATCGGCAAGAACGGCGCAACGCTGAAACAAATCGGTTCATACGCGAGAGAAGATTTGGAAAAGTTCTTCGGCATTAAGATTTATTTGAATTTGTGGGTGAAAGTTAAAGAGAATTGGCGCGACAATAATTTTAACTTGAAGAATTTTGGGTATGGGGATAAGTAGAATTGCTTATTACGTAGAAAATTTATATTTGTGGAGGAAATTATTCAATGAAAAAATGGATAGTAGAAGATTGGGAATTTGAACTCACTGCAACAAATGGGAAAGCCGGACATTGCAGGCTTGGTATAGAAAAAGGAGATAAATTTGTTTTTCAATACGGATGTCCTGCCGGTATGTGTCCCAAAATTATGGCACAACT
>WREN01000355.1 GCA_009779295.1 Oscillospiraceae bacterium
AAAAATCTATGAAAAAGAGAATTATTACTACCGCAAGTATAATCGCTATAGACATAGCATCCCATATATCGAAAAATGGAGCCGAAATTGTCTTTAAAAGTACATAGTTAATCCCGAGAGATAACGGAATTGCTAACAACACAGAAATCGCCGCATTCGTTAGCACTCTAAATTTCAAATATTTGAATATAAAATATTCGATCCAAATATAAGCTATTCCGATTACCGAACTCCAAATTCCAATCGGCAAAAGTAAATTATTGCTGTCAATAAGCATATTTAAAACATATAGAAATGGTATAATAAAAATGTTTAATGAAATAAGAGAGGTAACAATTCCTTTCGCACCGAATTTGATTGCGGGAGTGAATACAATCCACGCAAAAATACTGGCACTAATCGAAATGAGCGACCATGTCAACCCTTTTGTAACCGCTAAATCGACAATCGCGCAAGTTATAATGCCGAGCAATATAAAAACCGTATAAGAAGCGGTTAAAATATTATTTATATTTTTATTCATATTTCTTTTTCACCCATTCAACCGCCCGCTCAAACTCGCCGATAACATTGTCCCGTTCATTCAAACCGCAACCGTATTGCACCAGAACGTAGAAGTAATCGTTCTCCCTGTCATACGCCGGTTCAAGGATACGCTTGAAATAATCGAAATTGCTTTCGTCTCCGATTCGATGAATCCCACCGACGTAGAGTTTGTTATTCTCGCGGCATTGCGTGAGAATTTCGGTCATATCGTGCATATCGGTGTTGCCCATATTTATGCCCCGGACTAACGGCTCGGCTAAAATCATTTTGAGCAAATGGTCGTTCCTGCCGCAGTAATGCACGTATCCGCCGCCGAAACGTTCCAACAAATCGCGTAAATACGGCTGCGCGTACTCTTCGATATGCTCCGCCGACAACAAAGTAGTCGTATCTTCGCTGATTTTCAACCCGCCCAATTCGCGGGGAATCGCCAAATGGTTGTAATGCGGAACGAACTCGTCGACTCGTTTCATCCGCTTGAAACACTCGCGTATCGCGAAATCAATCGCGACATTGCTTGAATTCAACAAGCCGTTGACAAATTCCGGATCGTCGTAGAAATCGTAGAAAATCGTGTCGCCGTAAATCAAATGCGCGGTATCGATAGATCCCTGCAAATCAAGCGGATAAATGTAAACATTATCCAAATCGTTATCATGAAGAATTCCCGCCATGTAATCCATATGATCCATAGCGGCGGCAAATTCCGCGCTGTCGGAAATTTTGAAGATATTTTCGGCGTAGATTTTTTGGATGTCCGCTTTGCTCGGATGGTCGAGGAGCCACGGCATTTTATCGTCGAACAATCTTTGTTGGATTCCGAACAATGACGCGATAATTCCGCAGCCCATATTCGCTCTCATCGACGGCACCGAACCGTAACTGCCGTTGACCGCGCTCAGCACGTCGCGCAAGCCGTTGATAAACATTTTTTCTTTGTCAAAATGTATATCTTTATAATTACTCCACGGCAGCCACGAACTTTGTTCTTCCGTGAGTCCGCACGCGAGCGCGAGGACAGGCATCGCAGATTTCTTATGGCGCCATGCTTTGTTTTGCAGGGTTATGGCGTTTTCAACATATAAATCGTTTGTCTTTATGTAGTCGATGGCTTTTTTAATTCCGTCAGTCATTTATTCTATCATTCCATTCTTCTTGCAAAATAGCATATTGGAATCTATCGCACCATTCATAATTGAGTGCGCTGTTACCTTGTTGAGCCTTGATATAATGAGCTTCGCGCCGCATACCGATTTTCTCCATTATTCTATACGAAGCTATATTCCGCGCGTTGCACCCCGCGATAATTCGACGGAGATTCAAAATATCAAAACCCAATCGAAGCATCGTTCTGCCGATTTCCGTTCCGTAACCTTGCCGCCAATAATTCCGGTGAACCATCCAACCGATTTCTGGTTTATCGTTTAAATGCATAAGCGTACACGAACCGATTAAATTATTATCCGCTTTCAATACTACGGCGTACTCAAAATTTATACACTCATCCGCTTCTGCGCTTGCAATAGCGAAATTTAACAGATAGTCGCGTGTTTCGGATTCGGTTCTCGGTTCAATTCTGTATTTCATGTTTTCCGCGTTGCCCATCCAATCAAACACGGTAGAAAAGTCATCTTGTTTGAATTTGCGGTATATCAGTCGCTCGGATTCAAGCTCAATAAATTTCACCATTAAAACTCAACGGATTTACCCGTTTTGCTCGATTCAATAGCCGCGAACATTACCTCAAAACAGCGCAGAACCTGCGCAGGTTTAACGATCAATTCCTCTTTGCCGTCCAAAGCGTTGATAACGTTCGAATACAATCCTGTTGCCCAATCCTGCGGCGGAAGAACTTCCGGAGCATCGTATTCCGCAAACTCAGCTTTGATTGTTTTCTGCGGACGTTTTTCCACTCCGTTGGCAGAATAAGCGAGAGCGTCAACATACCCGATTTGCGAACCGGTGATTTTCCGGACTTTTGCCCGTTCGCTTGAAATCGTATCCATTGTGATACATCCGTCGGTGCCTAACACATACCAGCGCGGCAAACGAAACGGCGTAAACGTCGCGACTTCGAC
>WREN01000356.1 GCA_009779295.1 Oscillospiraceae bacterium
CTTCACTGCCCGGCAGACCGCAAAGGAAATGCGGGTGATGGGATTTGACGGGTATGTCACGGATAAATGGAGGGACGTCCGTGACGAAGTAAATGAGGAATTGTGGGCCGTTGAGAAAAAAGACGCCGTTTCGCTTCTTATTTGCGACGCATTTCGCATTGTCGGTTACGGCGCTTCCGTGATAATCACGCTTGCGCTTGCTCTATGCGGACAAGTGAGTATCGGGGTGTTCGGCGCGGCTGTCGGAGCGTTTTTAAGCCTGCAAAACAGTATGCAAAACTTTTTATCGGGGTTTGGTTGGTTCACGGAAAGAATATCATACGCCAAGGATTATTATATATTCTTTGATATGCCGGAAGAACAGAACGGAACAGCGGAGTATCCCGGTTTATGCGAAAGCATTGCGCTCAATAATATCAGTTTTAAATATCCGAACAGCGAAAACCGCGCGTTAAAGCCGCTCAATCTAACAATCCGAAAGGGAGAAAAAATTGCTGTCCTCGGCGAAAACGGGAGCGGAAAAACCACGCTTTCAAAGGTATTGCTCGGGCTGTATCCGCCGGAGAACGGGCAGGTATTGTACGATGGAAAGCCCGTAGACGGTTTTATCAAAGACGATTTTTATTCGGGCGTTTCCGCGATAGCGCAAGACTTTGTTTCGTACAGCCTGACAATGCGCGAAAATGTGGCCATATCCGATATATCCCGATTGAATGATGAATTAAGCGTCAAATTGGCGCTGACCGACGCGGGCGTCGATGAAAACATCGGCCTTGACGATATGATGGGGCGTGAATTTGGCGGCAAAGAATTATCCGGCGGTCAATGGCAGAAGTTAGCGATTGCGCGGGGCTTATTCAAAAACAGCGAGCTGATTGTGCTTGACGAACCGACAAGCGCGCTCGACCCGCTCGTGGAAACGGAGATACTTTCAAAATTCATTAGAGCGGCGGAAGGCAAAACCGCGCTTATAATCTCTCACCGCGTCGGTCTTTGTAAATTGGTTGACAGAATTATCGTTATGAAAGACGGCGAGATTGCGGAAGACGGAACGCATGGAATATTATTGGCGGCCGGCGGCGAATACGCGCGCTTGTATGAAGCGCAGGCAAAATGGTATAACTAATATCGCGGAGGGGCAGGATTAACTCCTTGGCGGAATTATGCGCGACTTGATAATTCAATAATTGACGCCGTAATTTCATTGCCATTTAGTCCGTCGACAAAACTGACGCCTAAAATAACCGTCAAGTTTTCATATTGAAATGATTTGACAATATCGCTGATAAATTTGTCTAAAGTGTCTAAACTGCCTTTTTCAGACATTTTTATGTCAATAATTACACCTTTTACATAATCTTTACGGCTGTGTTCAATACTTTCTGCAATTTCTTTGACTTGTATAAAATTTGCGAAATATGCGTTGTTATCTTTAGCTATCGTACTTATATCCGCAAAACCTACATTCATATACCCGGCGACATTTAGTAATGAATTTAAAGTCTCAAAAATCGGCTGAACGTTCTTTTCTTCTGTAAATAATTCCATATCTTCTACAACAATAGAATCTTTTTTTGTTCTAATATTAACCAATTTATCGGTCACTTCAATAAAGCGGTCTAAATCAACGGCATTTTCGTCGCCAACGATTTGATTCTCGATTTCTCTTGCTTTTTCATAAAGCATTTTTACATCGGAATCTTTGCTGAAATCAGCTTGTTTGATTTGACGGATAAATTTTAACACCATTTCCTTTAACTCGTACAAAAGCGCGATTTCATCGTCAATATCGTCCGCTTTTTTGTTTAAAATCTCCAATACAATTTCCGAGCCGGTCGTTTCAAAAATACGTTTTATGTCTTTAATGCTTGTACTCAGCCTGCGAAGTATAAGTATTTGCTCTAAACGCTTAATTGCTTGCTCGTCATACATTCTGTACGCATAATCTTTTGTTCTGCGGCTTTGGATAAGCCCCATTTTTTCATAATAGCGCAATGTTTTGGTTGTAATGCCGTATTTGTTTGAAATCTCTTTGATTTTTATAAGTTCGTTCATAATTTTACCTCTTTCCGGTTTATTTAGTTTGTTTGGATATATTATAATCGTTGCCCTAAGGGCAAAGTCAAGGGGTTTTTATAAAATTTTTTAAAATTTTTTTACGGTAAACCGCACGCATTTTTTATAAAAAACATTTGCAAATAAAAATAGTCTATGCTATAATATATTTATGGGTATTATGGACTGCACAAGTTATACAGTATCTGTATTTAGGGAACGCAAAAATAAACCATCGTTATGTGAAGGAGGTAAAAAAATGAGCAATAAACTTGTAATATTGGGCGGGGAACCTATTATCACGGATATACCCGCCGAGTTGTTCGCATGGCCCGTCATCACAAAAGAAGACGAGGACGCGGTTTTGGAAGTGCTGCGCCGCGGGGCAATGTCGGGCACCGATGTAACTTTAAAGTTTACGGAAGAGTTTAAGGCATGGCAAGGGCGCGGTTACGCCGTCGGGACGCCCAACGGCACAGCCGCCGTATTGAGCGCGATGTGGGCTTGCGGGGTGGGAGCGGGCGACGAGGTTATTTGCCCGTCACTCACATACTGGGC
>WREN01000357.1 GCA_009779295.1 Oscillospiraceae bacterium
CGTTTCGTTACTTCTGGCAGTATGCGATTTGTTTTTTCCGATGATCACGCGCAATATGATAAACGTATATATCCCCAACAGCCAATTACAACTATTGATTACATGGGGCGTTATATTGCTGTTAATATACGCGATAAAAATCGGCTTTAACTATTTTGTGAACTATTATGGTCACGTAGTCGGAGTGGGGATGCAACAGGATATGCGCCGCGATATTTTCGACAGGCTGCAAAATATGCCGTTCAAATATTTCGACAACAACAAAACCGGAACGATTATGTCGCGGATTATAAACGATTTAATGGATATTTCCGAACTCGCGCACCACGGTCCCGAGGATTTGTTCCTGTCGGTACTGCTGTTCATCGGCTCGTTCGTATTGCTCGCGGGAATAAATCTCTGGCTGACGTTAATAATGTTCATCGTGATACCGTTTTTGATTTGGTTTTCGATGGTTAAACGCGTGCAATTGGCGGCGGCCTTCGCGGAAACGCGCAAGGAAATCGGCGAAGTAAACGCCAATCTTGAGAACAGTATCGCGGGTATACGCATTTCAAAAGCGTATACGAATAAAGAATACGAAAACAACCATTTTGAAGAGGGCAACAACGCATTTGTGCGTTCGCGGATGAGAGCGTACAAAGTCATGGCGGAATTCTTTTCCGGTACGACGTTCATGACGGATTTGCTGTATGTTATCGTTATTGTTTCCGGCGGGTTGTTTACATATTACGAATTGATAACTTTCGGCGACTTCACCGCGTTTCTGTTGTTCACCGCGATATTTTTGAATCCAATTCGGCGTTTGATTAATTTTATCGAACAATTTCAAAACGGTATGAGCGGTTTCAAACGTTTTATTGAAATCATGGACGCGCCGATCGAGGAAGATGACCCCGAAGCGATTACGTTGGAAAAAGTTGAGGGAGATATAAAATTCGAGAACGTCACGTTTTCATATGATGAAAATACTTCAGTGCTGACCGATGTTTCGTTGAAGATTCCGAAAGGGAATACTGTCGCTCTCGTTGGACCGTCAGGCGGAGGGAAAACTACATTGTGCCATATCATTCCGAGGTTCTATGAACTCGACGGCGGCACTGTTTACCTTGACGGGCAGGATATTACGAAGTTGACGCGTAAATCCTTGCGGCAGAACATCGGAATCGTTGCGCAGGATGTGTTCCTGTTCACCGGAACGATATACGAAAATATAGCTTACGGCTGTCCGGGCGCGGAAAGCGAGCGCGTTTACGAAGCCGCCAAACGCGCGAACATACATGAGTTCATCATGACGCTGCCCGATGGCTATCAAACTTTCGTCGGTGAGCGCGGCGTGAAATTATCGGGCGGTCAGAAGCAGCGGGTTTCTATCGCGCGCGTATTCCTGAAAGATCCGCCTGTGCTGATTCTCGACGAAGCGACGTCCTCGCTCGACAACACGACGGAGTTGATGATACAACATTCGCTTGAGGAGTTATGCAAGGGACGCACGACGTTAGTCGTCGCGCATCGGTTGTCAACGGTCAAGAACGCTGACGAGATAATCGTAATCACGGACGAGGGAATTAAAGAGCAAGGCACGCATGAAGAATTGCTGGATAACAACGGATTGTACGCGGAGTTGTACAATGCGCAGTTTAGGAGTTATACAAACTAAAAGAGATGCAAACGCATCTCTTTTTTATTGATAAAATCTCCCAAATATTTTATACCCGATGTAAAAAAATACTTCCCGCGCCAAAAACGGTAACTTTGTCGTTAATGTCTCGTACTTTGTTGTAGGCGTAGGCGACGAATATGCGGTTAAACCGTAATCTTTCGACATTATCATTGCCCGTTTCATATGCAATGGATCGCTGACTATTATCACCATTGAAAAATTATTATCTTCAATAATTTGCTTTGCGTAAGAAATATTTTCCTGCGTGATTGTAGACTGTTCTTCAATAAAAATATCTTCGAACGGCACACCGTTTTCTATTGCATAATTGCGAGCTATGAAAGAATCCGAATATTCACTGTTCTTACCTTTTCCGCCTGTGAAGATTATTTTATCAACGTAACCGTTTTTATATAATAAAATTCCGTGGTTTATTCTTTCCTCAAAAACCGGCGAAGGCTTATTATCCAAAACTCCCGCTCCCAATACTATCACAGCGTCCGCCGTCGCCGTTTCATCAATATTTCCATATCGCCAAATATCAACAGCAATGTATATTACATAAACCGTCAATAAAACTATCAGAATCAAAACGATTCTTTTAAAGATTTTCATTTTATTTCCGCGTGATATTCCTGCAGCGATTTAATCAGCGGCGCGGAATTGTTCTTGATATATTCCAGCGCGATAACCGCCGCTTTTGCCGCTGACAACGTCGTAGCGTAGCAAATTTTGCGGCGTATAACGGTCTTGCGCAGATACGAATCGTCGCTCTGAGCCTGAACGCTCATCGGCGAAGGCGTGTTGATAACGAACGCGTACACGCCGTTCATCAGTTCATCATGGAGGTTCGGTCGCCCCTCATACAACTTATTAACGCGCTTACACTCAACATTATGCTCAACGAAATATTTATATGTCCCCTCGGTCGCGGCAATGTTATAACC
>WREN01000358.1 GCA_009779295.1 Oscillospiraceae bacterium
AAAAAATTCCGCAGGTCCGCGCCCGTGAACACCAGGTATTCGTCCACCGCGTGATGCGTGTGCGGAAGCTCCATAACCAGTTCTTTATCGGTAGCGGAAAAATCCATATACAGGCGGGCTTTCGGCATCATTGTCGTGCCGCGGAAAAAACCGCGCGGTGAAACGAAGCCGTACCATTCATGGATTTCCACAGGGATTTTGAAAACCAGTTCGTCGAATTTGCCCATATCGATTCCTCCGTAATACACTATTTTTACAAAACGCACAGAATTTCATTTTACTTTGGATTTTTACAAAACGATATAGACGAATAAAAATTAATAAAACGTTTCCCCTTCGCTGGAATACACTTGAACGGACTATTGAGGCGTTGGCGGTTCGATTTCCAATTTATCGCGTTTCATTCACTCGCTTCCGCTAATTGTGAAACAGTCTGTTGCACAATTAGAGTCGTCCAGTTCTCTTTCCGCCCCGCGCGTAGGCGAACACGGAACGTACTAAACCTATATTTGCAAGCGCGCCCACTTCGGCGATTCTGCTGTGAAATTCCTAAAATATCGTTACACATCAACGTATTAATTGCATCTTAACCGGAAGGAGTGTATTCTACTTTCATGCCGAAATCGTATACAATATCGGCATGAAAGTAGAATACGGAGGTGAAAATCGTGGAAGCAGCTAAAACTATAAATCAATTGCTCAACGAAAATAACGGTATGATTCGCACTGCGGATGCCGTTAATGCCGGTATATCACGCGCTACGCTCGGCCGGTACGCTGTGAAAGGCAAGCTGGAACGGGTTGCTCACGGTCAATACATCCGACCGGATGATTTTCCGGATGAACTGTATCTGTTGCAACAACGATCTGAAAAGATTGTTTTTTCGCATGAAACGGCGCTGTTTCTGCACGATATGGCTGAAAGAACACCGCTCCGGCACGCCTTAACCATTCCCAGCAACGGCAAGTTATCCCCTTCGTTATCAGTCGGCTGCAAAATCTACTACGTGAAGCCGAAACTACACGATATGGGAAAATGCTCTGTTCCGTCGAGGATGGGACATGAGGTAATCGCCTATAATGCCGAGCGGACTGTATGCGACATTCTCCGCAGCCGGAACCGCATTGACAGCCAGACGGTCGCGGCAGCTATAAGGAATTATGCCGCCGGAAAGAATCAGGATTGGAATCTACTAAGCGAATACGCCGGGATTTTTCACGTCACAAAATTTTTGCGACAATATTTGGAGGTGCTTTCATGAGCAGGGGCGCAATGAGCTTTAAAGCTCTGATCAGGAATCTTGCCAAAAAGAAAAATGTCAAACCGCAGATATTATTGCAAAACTATATGTTTGAATGCTTTTTGGAACGGTTGTCCCTATCGGAATACAAAAATAAATTCGCCTTAAAGGGAGGAATGTTTCATGTGCAACAACAACTTTTTGTATACAATATTCTTTCAATTATCATGGTAAGTCCCTTCTTGTTGTGGGCGAATAATAACTTCTTCCTTACTTTCCAAAGAAAAACCCATTTCACTCGCATGGTCAAGTAGTTCAGGATTAATTTTTTTTCCATACCCCACTATTTATACGAAGTTTCTTTTTGAATATACCAAGACTATAAGATAGTTGATGATTGAACGCCTTCGGGAACATTGGGAATCATTTAAAGCAGTTGCCAAGGGTGATGCAGAATTAACAACATTGCCCGGATGGTCTGGAACCGACCCTGAACCCGAACCTTAGCCGATTTTTCTGAACAAATTTAGATATCCCTTTTTAAAATGAGGTATTGTCATGCCAAAAGCATTTTTAAAACTCACCCGTACGAACATGCGAAAACTTGCTTCCGGCGGAAAACTCACGGCACAAGGTATCACCTTTGAACGAACGTCAGGCGGCGACGGCGTTTTCACGGTCAATATCATGGTTGACGGTCGGAGAATTCACCGCGTCGGTCGTGAAAGCGACGGAACAACAATAACCCAGGTGACGGATTTTATCGCCAAAATTCGTAATGACGCCAAGCATGACAAACTCTCCCTGCCGAAAGGCCGCAAGATTGCTCTGTCGTTCCGGGAAGCCGCCGCCAAATATCTTGAGCGACTCAGAGACTCAGGCGGGAAAGACTTGGATGCCAAGTCATGGCGCTTGCGGCTTCACCTCGTTCCATTTTTCGGCGATACGCCGCTTTCAAAGATCAGCTTTTTCAATATTGAACAATACAAACATCAACGACAACAGGGAACGGATGCAGCAAAACCCGGAACTATCAATCGGGAATTCGCCGCGTTGTCGCACCTGTTCAATATGGCGTTGATTTTCCTACCGTGAAAAGAATCAGCGGACACAAAACTTTAATCATGGTTGAGAGATATTCGCACCAAACGGGGAGCATATTCAAAGCGCAATGGACAAATTGGAAGAAAGGTACAAGCTCACGGGCTAATTGTCGTCGGGAATTATCCCGGCACGATTACACAGGAATAACACAAACGAGAAATCTGAATATAAAATTCTATAAACCATGAAACTCTGCAAGCCCTTGATTTTATTGGTACCGGGGATGGGAATCGAACCCACACGTTCCTTACGAAACTCAGGAT
>WREN01000359.1 GCA_009779295.1 Oscillospiraceae bacterium
CACGTAAGACATATCCAAGTTGGAAAAATTGAACGCGCCGACCGCGAAATATTTTTTCCCCATTATCGTGAACTGTTCCGTGAGAAATTGGTTCCAGTATTGTTTGGTCAAATCTATATATGTGAATTCGTTGATACCGTTGATTAAGCCCTCCTGCGCGAATGTGAACGCCTCTGCGTTTCGGCCGGTGTACAAATCATATTCGCCCATGCCTGTTTTGAGCATGGGGCGCACCTTGCCCTGGTCGTCGTACACAACCATTTTTATTTGCACGTTGAACCTGTCTTCGATGTTTCTGTTCCGATTAAAAACCGCGTCGTCGTATACGTCGCCGGTGAGCTCCTCGCGGTCTAAGCGGCTGTTTGCCCAACCGTCGTTCACGCGGTTGAAAATCTTGAACTCGTGCCCCCCGAAATCAAACTCCCCGAGCTCGTCGATCGCGCTTTTGTCCTCGTCTGCGGTCTGCTGCTCCGCAAAAGTTTCCGGGGCCTCTGTATTATTGTTGTTGGGGTTTGCGTTTTCTTCTTTGCCGGCGCCGCCGTCGCATGAATATATAGCCGCAGATACAATAAATGTCAGTATCGCGAATAAAACCGCCGTTTTAATTTTTCTTTCCATAAAAAATCCCTGCCTTTCCTGTTTTATTTTAGTTTCACTGTTAATAACTTGCAATAACTTGCAATAACTTGCAATAACTTGCAAGTTTGCTTAATCGGATTTTATGCGGATAAACCATTTTGCCGCCGCCGTTTTTCCGCGCAGGAAAATTTTGTCGTCGTTCCTTAACTCCCGTAATAAAACTTGGATTTGGCCTCTGTTATGACCGGGAAGCACTTGTTGCAACTCCTTTAATGGAGCGCCCTTTTCTCCGCTTTTTCTTAAATGGCTTATGATTAATTCTTTATTCGTATCCCTGTCCAACCCGATTTGTCTAGTATGCACCCCGGCTTTACCCACAACATCATAAAATGCTCGGGCCAATACGAATTTCTTACGCCCTATATGCTCAACGACGCCCATAGTTATTAACCGTTCGAGCCGTGGCAATAAACTTTCATCTAATTGTTGTTGATGAAACAATGCGTTTATTATAAGGAAATCATCCGTGGAAAATAATTTAAGCTGCTCATTGCCTATCTTTTCAAGAAGCGCCAACATCCCCTTCGCGATAACGATTCCGTGGAGCGTTAAGAAAACCCCATATTTATCGGTATGACTGAAATCGGGCAATGCCTTCGCTTCACGGATGCTATATTCATACATCAAATTCATACCTTGACCGGCGCGCTCCACTAATCCGCAGAGGGATAGGATTTCCGCTATCCGCCTATTTCGGGGCGATTGCTTATACAAGATATTATCGACGGAAACGCCGTGCGGAAATCCGCCGGGGCTTTCTACTGTCAGCCTGTCTTGATATTGGCGAACGAAGATATTGCCGCCTAATTGGTAATTTCTATGACATACAGCGTTCAAAACGGCTTCCCGCACCACAAGTTCGTTAAACGTCGGCACGTCGAAAACGATGAAGCCTACGTTGAAGTGCTGTAGGTCATTCCGTAAATTCACTAATTCCCATATACGGTCAGGGAATAAGAAAAATCCGTGCGGTAATTCTTCACGCTGTTGTGCCGGACCGGCTGCATTTGCCGAACGGTACTCAAAAACCAATTCGGCGTGTGGCAGGTGTTTTCTAAGCGCGGCTTGTTTGCCGAACAATACTAACGCCGCGTATGTCACCCCATCATCAATAACCGCGCCGCAATCTCTGAGAATCTGTTCGTCCGTCATCACCATCAATCGTTCGTTCTTCTTTTTTGATGCCCATATATTACGAAAATTCGATATCGCCTGCTGGTCGAGGTCATGTATTAAAGCGTTTATACAAACATCGGCAGAAAAGTCATGGTCGGATTCCAAGAAGTAAATGTCACGACGTATATCCTCGGGCATCGGCACAAGACTGTCGCCGTCGCGCCACCATGCCGTGCCGTCCGCCTGTACGGGCAAACCCACCGGGCGGCTTGCGACTTCAAAAACAAGAACGCGCTTACCCTCATACTCGTATAATTGAAAATCCACACGGACACGCAATTTTTCCATTAAACCTTTGCGTGTGCGCTCCGGTTGTTCGAAAGCGTTACTGCCCACGACTTTGCGAGGGCGTTTATCGCTTACGCCGAGAACAAATCTGCCGCCGCCGCAATTCGCCAACGCACAGCAATATTTAGCCGCTTCTCCGAAGTGGTAATTGTTTTTGGCTTCCTTGAACTCGAAGTGGTCGCCTTCGGTTGCGTTTAATATTTCTTTTAACGTCATTTACACCGCCCCCCTCTAAAATAACGGGCTTATTTTCTTTTTTCCTTAAAACAGCGTTGAGCGGCCCGTCGCGTATTATTGTATCATACTTTTAAAAATTTATCAATAATAAAAATAAATCGAATGAATTGACTTTATTTTTAATTGCTTTTTTTGCTTTTTTATTGTATAATGTCTAAAGTAAAATGAGAGGAAGTGGTTTATTGTGGATTTTTTAACTGATCCTGCGTTCCGCTGTCCCAAATGCGGGCATATATTCTATCGCGCCGTATTAGCA
>WREN01000360.1 GCA_009779295.1 Oscillospiraceae bacterium
AGCGGACAATATTTTCGGCGTGTATTGGGTTCTGTGCAATTTCTTTTAATTCCGACGCTAATTTTCGGATATAGTCTACATCTTCTTTTGTGAACATTTATATTTTCTCTGTAGTCCATTCGCGTCCGGCATGCATTTGCGGGTAATATGACGCGAATATGCAGGATGGTCTTTCTTCGAATACGAGTTTGATTACGCTGACACTTGCGTTCTTGTCCGGAGCTTCTTTCGGCAGGTTTTTGAGGAGGATTCTGTGTCCTTTTTGTTCGAATTCAATCGGCGTGCCGTCTTTTAACAGCGACGCTTCCAGTAATTTCGTCTGCCAGCCGCCGAATCCCATTTCGCCTGTGGTCGGCCAAATCCAGTTCCAACCGTATATAACGTTACCGTTATATGTGCCGCTCGTGACGCCGTTCAAATGAGCACTGCCTTTATTCTTAACGCCGTATACGATTTCGCCGTTTTCCTCAAGCCATTTACCGACAGTCTCTAACGGTTTGATCGCTTCGGGAGGTACTGAACCGTCCGGCATCGGACCGATGTTCAACAGCAAGTTCCCGCCGCCGCCTACGACTTTGTGCAGCATTCTGAGTATCGTCTGCTCGTTGTAGCTGTACGGAGCCGCCTGCGCGGAATCAACGTAACCCCACGACAAACCATTGAACGTCATGCACGCTTCCCAATCGCGGGTTTCAGCGGTGATGTGCTCTTCGGGCGTGCCGAAATCTTCGTTGAGTTTGATGCGGTTGTTGATGAGCAAGTCAGGCTGCAATTCGCGCATTTTCTGGTTGATTTCGAGCGCGTCCCATCCTTCCCACGATTCCATCGGGTAGGAAACGTCGTACCAAAGAATGTCGATTTTGCCGTAATTAGTGAGCAATTCGCGGTTCAACCCTTCGATGTATTGCGTGAAACGCGCGCGTGATTCTTTATCGACCGCAGCGCGTCCGCCGTCCGGATGATGCCAGTCCATGCACGACGAATAGAATCCGATTCCAAGTCCAAATTCACGGCAAGCGTCAACGTATTCGCGTACGATGTCGCGTTTCGGACCGTAATTAACCGAGTTGTAGGGGTTGACTTTTGAATCCCAAAGTGAGAAGCCGTCATGGTGACGCGTCGTCAGAACCATGTACTTCATGCCGGCTTTCTTGGCGAGTGCAGCCCATTCTCTGGGAGCGCCCGGCTTTGGATTGAAACGGTTCGCGATCTTTTCGTATTCCTCGATGGGGAAGTTTTCATAAACCATTTGCCATTCGTGCATACCGCGCACGGAGTAAAGTCCGAAATGCACGAACATTCCGAACCGCGCGTCACGCCACCAAGCCATACGTTGGTCGCGCGTTGACGCTGTCCATTGTTCATATTCAGGTTTGCTGAGTATTTTAGCCATGTTTTTTACCACCTTTTATTTTTATTTTATTTTTTAATTGCTTCGACAATCCAAAATCCATCGCCCTCTTGCCAGAGTTCTTTTTCACGGTTTTTATATTCATGTATAATTTCAAATCCACATTCGTTAAACGCTTCAATCCATTCTTCGCGGTAATAACCTTGCAAATAAAAAGCATGATCAAACATTTCTATTTCAACGTTTTTTTCGATATATACTTCCTGTATAATATAAAAGCGCCCGCTTTCAGCTTCATACCGACATTCGTCAGTATTGATTTTCCATACCTTGATTCCGGGCAAAACTTCCCCAAAGTCAAATTTTTTCGGAGGATAATTTTCAGATTTTGCATCCGGATTCCGCAGTCCCGTTTCTACAATAAAACCGTCGCCTTTGCGCATGTGACGGTTTATACAAATAAACGATTTTTTAATATCTTCGATTGTTTGTATATGTCCTAAATCCACGCAGTAACAAAAGTCTGCGGGAGGAATATCAAATGTAAAATCTCGGATGTCGCCATGTAATAATTTTAAATTCTCAATATTTCCATATCTTCTTTGCCCTTCCGCTATCATTTCAGGCGTGATGTCAAAAGCTGTGACATTAAATCCGCGTTCTGCTAAATATGCACCTTTTGTTCCAACAGCACACATAGGAATCAATATGTTTTTGCCGAATTGTCCGGCGTATTTTCTCCAATACTCAAGTTCTTCCGTATTATCAGGACCGTATAAATCCCACATAAACGCGTGTTTTGCGTAATTGCCTATATTGTTTTCTAACATAATAGTACCTCATTAAAAACTATGCAACCATTCCATAGGAATAAAAAACGTATACGGAGCCGTAACTATCGCGAAAACAATTGCCATACCGAATTTAATTTTCTTCTCATATTTTCTAAATGAGATATAGTAGTTGAAAACGAAAATACAAACGCTGGCGGCAATAAATCCTAATAATGTAAGGAGTATTTCATCATCTCTTGTTCCGAGGTATATGAGCAGAAACATAAATCCCACTCCGATTAAATCCGCCAAGAGTCCGAAACAAAAAACTTTTAATATTACACTTTTGTAAAACTTCCGTTTCGATTCAATCCGCATGACAACCATCGCGATGATCAATACCAAACTGTCTATGATAAAGTTTCCGGGCAGGATTATCAGCCACATTCGAGGCAGCAAATAAAGAAA
>WREN01000361.1 GCA_009779295.1 Oscillospiraceae bacterium
ACTTTCACGCCGCAGTTCAAAAACTCCCGCGCAAATGCTTGTACACTTCCCGCCGCGTAGAATATCGCTTTGACATTCGGAAAATATGCTTTGATTTCTTCCTCTGTGCAATGCGGCATTCCCCACGTTGAAAAGATATAGTCGCAATCTTGAAAACTTTCATCGAGCATTTTATATGAAATTATTTCTGGAGATATATCGATATGACTTTTCAACTTCTCGCGGATTTCGGGACTGTAGACTTTATACAAAGTTTCAGGAGAGGTATTTGTGAAAAATATCGCTTTCATTAGTTTGTGAACGCTACTGCGTCGTAAACATCCCTTGAGCGGGGTTTCGTGACGTGAGTGAGCATTTCCGTATTCCACTTGAGATAATGTTCCGTTGTTTTATGCAAATCCAACGCCGCGTCGTCCTTCCATGCTTCATACAGCACAAATTTCGTAGGATCGTCTTTGTTTTGAAGCACGTCGAAGCGGATATTTCCCTCTTCCTTTACTGAATTCACATGGTTGTAAACCGTTACCTTTTTGAAATCTTCGATACATTCAGGTTTAATGTCGATATATACAATTATAACTTTCATGTTTATTTATTCTCCTTTTTTCAAAACGCTGAAGAATTCGAGTTCTTCGCCGTCAAATCCTTTGACGAACGCTATTTTCAACGTCATTTTATACGGGCGTGAATCCAAATCGACTACTGTCGGCGGCATTTTCGGTTCAGCGCCGGCAGCTAATGCGGTTTCGTATGCTTTTTCGACGTCGTCGGTTTTCATCGCGAAATGCAGCCATTTGCCGTTGTTCGATAAATGATCGCCTCCGCCGGCGAACAATTCAAAGATGCCACCGTCGCCAAGATCAAGCATTATAACTTCTCCGTCTCCTTCGCCCCAACCTACGATTGGAGTCATTCCCAAACCGTTTACGTAGAAATCGCGCGACTTGGCAAAATCCTTTACTTTCAATGCGATATGATGAAATCCGAGCCCTGATATTTTTTTGTTAGTATTTCCCATATTTTTTATCCTCCAAAAATTTATTTGAAAATATTATACCATATTAAATAATATTTTACAAGCAAAATTTTCACAATGATAACAAAGTCTGCAAATAATTATAAATTATTTCTAAATGTTTTTCTCCGGATGCGCTATGGATATAAATAAGGATTACACGACAAAAGAAAACCCGTGCGCAATGATGCACGGGCAGGAAACGAGCAATCCGAATCAACCGGAAGGCGTATATGTCATAGAAGCAGAATATTATCTCTTTCCGGTAAAACGAAAATAAAAACTTACTCCGGTAATATTTCAAGCAATTCCGACAGCTTTTTAATACTCGGATATTTATCGCTGCTTTCAGCGTTCGGCTTTGCGGTAATGAGAACCGGTTGGATTCCGCATTCCTCGGCTCCCTCCAGATTTTCCACACCATCGTCGATAAATACTGTCTGTTCAGGCGGCAGTTTCATTTGTTCAAGCGCGTGAAGATACATCCGCTTGTCCGGCTTGAATGTGCCGAGATAACTGCTGATCGTCATGGTACTAAAGTAAATATCCACGCCTCCGGATTTCAACCTGCTTTTAAGTGACGGCCAGTTATCGGATATGACGCCCAGTTTATATTTGCCGTGTAATGCTTTCAGCGTCGATAATGTATCGTCATAAAAACAGTTATATATCCCGGAAACCTGCGCGTGTACCAGCGTTTCAATCTTTTGGTTTGTTAAACCAAGCTCAGGCAAATCGGAGGAAACCATGGAATAGACTTTCGTAAATTGCTCAATTTCCTCCTCTTCGGTGAACATCAAATGGTTATCGTCCATATATTTAATCATTTTTTGAAACGCAAAATTCTTTTTGTCGTTTGGAATCTCGTTAAATATATTCGGATCTATACATTCCTTTGGAAAGCACCAATTATCGCTTGTGTGATAAAAAAGCGTCCAGCCTGCATCGAAGAATATTCCTTTTATCGGTGGGCGTAATTTCATATTAAAACCTCACAAAATCTTTCTTATTCGGTATTGACGATTGCGTATCCTGCCGCAACAGCATTGCGTCGGGGTCGTCGGGAACTTTCAATGCCGGATACTTTTTAAATTCGTCGCCATCAATACCCTCCAAT
The DNA here is from genome assembly GCA_009779295.1 of Oscillospiraceae bacterium. GTDB lineage: Bacteria > Bacillota > Clostridia > Oscillospirales > CAG-272 > WREN01. The sequence continues at coordinate 2,133 of WREN01000361.1, forward strand.
GCTTTCGGAACGGCGGAACGTTTGTATTCGTCAATTAATTTTTTCCTATATATTTCAGTATAAGGCGAAATACCCGCGTAATTTATTGTTTCGTCCGCGTCAAACAGAAATTCCTTATCGTCTGCCGCGCTGTAGATGTATTTGTAATCCTTGGTCGCGTACATATAAAGCGCACTGTTCCCTTCGCTGTACTGCCCGACGACGTGGTCGCGTTCAACTTTGCCGTTCGCAACGTCGATTAAACTCGCGCCGTCCGTATCTTTATTGCCCGTAAATGTTGCGAAAACATCCACAAGCGACACAAGTTCGTCGCAAATCATTCCCCCTGAAATATCCGGCGCGTTGAGTATCATCGGTATCTTCGCGGCGGAATTTAAGAAACTGCGCTTGCCGTAGCAATCATAATCTCCGAGCATTTCGCCGTG
>WREN01000362.1 GCA_009779295.1 Oscillospiraceae bacterium
GCATGATGTTCACAGATTGTTTTCAGATAAGAAAAGTATGTACTTTCTGAATGATATAACAACGAACAACATCGAAGAAACACGGAAAAACCATCAAGCGGCGATGGCTAACTCGGACGGGCAGTATTTTTGTATTTGCAATAAGCAAACAAACGAATTTATCGGCAGCGTAGGTTATACCATAACGGCTAAAACCCCGCTCGGCAAAGTCGTGCATCTCGGATATTTCATTCTGCCGGAGCTTCAAAGAAAAGGTTATACGCCGGAAGCCGTCAAAAAGGTGCTTGAGTTCGCGTTTACCAAAGATAATTGTATCAGAGTAACAACGGGCTGTTATAAAGATAACGACCCGAGCCGTAAAGTAATGGAAAGGGTTGGATTCAGAAAGGAAGCCGAACGTATAAAGGCGCAGTATCACGACGGCGTTATGAAAGACCGGCTCGAATATGCGATAAATTAAAGATGAATTTTTTTGAACCGCCTAACAAAAGCTCATCTCGCGGGACTTAATATATAGATTGAGGTGAGAGAATATGGATCCAATTCTACACGACACGTTGTGCGAGCAACTTGACCGGCTGTACAAGTTCGCGTATAACCGCACCCGCGACGCATACAAAGCGGAGGATTTGGTTCAGGATATAGTCCTGTCCGCGATACGTTCGTACCACGGCATCAAGGACAAAAACCTGATACTGCCGTGGCTGTGGGGCGTTGCGCGGAACGTTTACCTGCGGTCTTTGCACACGCAAAACGAAATCCCGACCGAGGAGCATATCATTATCGACATCGCCGGAATAAGCTACGAAACCCCCGAAGACAAGTACATCGAAAACCAAGAGGTATGCAACCTGAGGCGCGCCGTTTCATATCTCGCGAAGAATTACCGCGACGTTGCGGTGATGTACTACATCGAGGAAAAGGATTACAACACGATCGCGCGCGAGCTTTCCATTCCCCTCTCGTCCGTCAAATGGCGGCTCAATCAATCTAAAAGTCAAATCAGAGAGGAGCTTGAAACAATGGATAACAATTATATGAACGAAGGCTACAGAAAAGCGCAGGAGTTATACTTGCTCACGCCTTACGCGGGAAAAGGCTGGGCAAGCGGAAACGAAAATATTAACAGAGGACTTGAATCATTACTCGCAAAAAACATTGCCATTGCTGCGTATGAAAAACCCGTGACAGTGACGGAAACAGCTTCATCATTAGGAGTATCTGCGGATTACGTTGAAGATTCATTAGGAAAAATGGTTGAATCGCAGGCAATTACAAAAATAAATAACAAGTATCAAACAAATTTCCCAATATTTAATATCGAACAGCAAAACGATATTTTTAAAGGCAACTTGGCATTGGCAGAAGAAAAAGCCGTTATTATCATCAACATGCTTTATGATTTAAAATCGGATATTCAAAACTTAGGATTTTACGGTTGTGATAAACCATTTGATAGCCTTTTGCTTATGCTTTTCCTACTTGTATGCAAAGAAGCAAATAAAAATACTTGGGACATTGAAAAACTTCCGTTCAAAGGCACGGATGAAGCATGGGGCATACTTGGTTTGCATGAACAAAGCAAAATTAAAGTCATAGGTTTAAATTACAGCAACTATATCAATCGCGACGCATGTAACGAATATTTTGCTTTCATTTCAACCGCTACACAGCATTTAACGCCTGTTTTTAAAGATACAAGAAATCAAAAAACGGCTCGTGTATTATGGAATTTATATTACAGTATTGATTTCGACCGCGTGGAAAATGCTTCCCTGCTCGCGACGTTAATCGAAGAAGGCAAAATCGTAAAAAACGGCGATAGTTACAAAATCCTCGTCCCCATTTTTGACGACAACAAAAACGATTACGAACGGCTTGTCACATTATTAACGCCCGTGATCGAATTCGTTAACGAAGTTCAGGACGCAATCAATAAGCGCTCTCTTGAAACCGTGCGGAAGTATATTCCGAAACGGCTCAACTGCGATGAGTTTTTCGGAGCATACTGTGCGCACGGCACTATTGAGAACGCTCTGTATGATGTGCTGGAGCCAAAAATAGATTTCACAAGCGATATGGTTTACTGGTGCCGCGTGAGAAATAAATAATTACGCAGGCTCGAACTTCGCCGTCACCGATTTAATCATACCATTCTCATTTGAATCGTCCGTTAGTGCGGGGTGATTGTCCGAACTCTCATAAATAAACTCAACGTCGGCTTCAACCATCGCCGCCGCTTCGCCGCCCACTTCGATCACGCCGGAATAAACGACGCGGTTCTTCCAGCGCAGACTGCACTCTACGATGAATCTGTACCCGCCGGGCGGAACGGTTTCGCCGTTCGCGTCGGTCAAATTCCACGAGTAGGAAACCTCGCCCGCTTTGGGCGTCGCGCCCGCGATAGCGTCAACATCGGCTTTGCTCATATTCGCCAGACCGGATTTCGATACCCACGTCGGTATTGAGTCCGGTCGGTTTTTGTAGCCGCCGTTCGCCGTGAATTTCGTCGCGTAAACCGTGGCTACGTAGTTGCCGTCCATGTCCTCGATCCA
>WREN01000363.1 GCA_009779295.1 Oscillospiraceae bacterium
CTCGTTGCCAATAGCGTATTCAAATCCGTGCCGCAAACTCCGAGCGATTCAAACTCGAACGGTGAAACGTACGGGTCGTACACAAGCAACTTGCAGTTGAACGGTTTCAAAATCTTAATCACCTCGCGCCCGACAAGCGACAATCCTATGATTCCGACCGTCAATCCGTTCAGCGTTTTGGTGGTGAATTTCGACGCTTCACCGCCGCTCCACTTCCCCGCTTTGGTGGCGTTTGACAACGCCCACAACTGCCCAAGTGAAGTTAGGATGAACGCGAGCGTAGTCTGCGCGACGCTTTCCGCGATAACTCCGGCGTTACTCGTAACACGACACTTGCGTTCGCGCCAAGTCTTTTCGGTGATAAGATGTTTAACGCTTCCGGCGGCGTGCGCGATCAATTTTAACTCCGGCGCGCAAGCCATGATATCGTCGTCGAAGCGCGGCGTTCCCCAGCAGGAAACCGCGCACACAGAACCCGGCAATTGCGCTTTCATAAATTCGGCGGTCATAACGTTCGGCAGTTCATCAACACTGTTGAAATCCGTAAAACTCGCCAGAAATTCTAAATCCGGTTTATCAAAAATGCTGTTAGCCATTCCCTTATTTACCAGCATCGCGACTTTCATGTCTCCTCACTCCAACTTGTAATAATATTTTTCAAATACGCCAAATCTTCTTTTATATAAGTATCGACGTTCGCTGTATCCGAATATTCAGCAGGCATACAAATTACGTCATTATAGCCTTTCTTTAACAGGCAATTAATCGCGCGCTGCCAATCGGAAACGCCTTTTTCAGCGGTCGTAAAATACGGATAAAATTTTGCGGGATTTTCAGAAATCTGCTTAACGTAAGCGTTTTTAAAGTTGACTAAAACCAGATATTCCCACAAAATATTGAGCGCCACCTCGGGATTTTCATACGCGATCGCGCTGTGGGCGGCGTCCCAAATGGCGCCATAGTATCGTTGGTCGAGCTTTTCGAGTAAGCGCCGCAGTTCCATTGATGTAAAAATAAACGCGCCGCTGTGTTGCTGGATGCCGACTTTTACACCGTATTTTTCGCAATACGGCAAGACATTGTAAAGTTTCCTGCACCATTCGAGTTCGCTTCGGAAATAGTTCACTTTTAAATCAATGTCCGCCATGATACGGATCAGTTTCACCCCCGCAGTCCCACAAGCTTCAAAAATCGGTTCGGTTATGTCACTCGCAACGCTCGTCACCGCTATGCCGTAGTCCTTCATCGTTTCGACTAATTTGGGGAATCCCTTGACCGCGTTCTGCGGCTCAACCTGATAACCGGTTCGCAGGGGAAACTCAATCGCAGTGAAGCCGAGTTTGAGCACATGTTCCGCAAGTTCTTCCGCCGTACAGTTTTTCCAGGGTTTTGTGAATACTGAGATGATGTGGTCTTTCATTTTTTCAACTCCTTATGTTTACAATATAATAGACGTAATATATCGTTCAGCGCAAGGCAATAAACCTGATGTAACAGCTGTCTTTTCTGATGCGGGAGTGGCACAATAAGAATAAAACAACGTTCTATTCTGCTTCTTTAAATAGTCCGCAGCATATCCGCACAAATACTGCCCATATCCTCTTTTCCGTTCACGTTCGTCAATGAAAATAAACGATGTATCCCAGATATTTTTATATTTTTTATATAAAGCAATATATCCAATTATATTATCATCTTTAAGCAAATAAATAATCTTATAATCTTCTGGATTTCGTTCTGCAGCTTTTATAGTTATTATAATATGGTTACCGGATTGATTTAAAAAATGTTCGTCAAACTCAAGTACATTATCATTAATAAAAATCTTTACTGAATTAAATGACGGTGCCGTTGAATAATCTTTTTCTATTGGCGCGTAATAACTTTTTAAATACTGTATATCAGATGAAATATGTTTTCTCAAAGCAATATTTTTTATTACTTTATCGTTTTTATAACTTACTAAATCGTATCCGCTTGATTCCAGCATTAATATTTTTTCAATAATTTCATCCGCGGCTTCGTCAGTTTCCGCAAATAATTCGATTGAGGGTGGTATTTGATAAATTTCTTTATATTTAATAACACATAAAAACGAGTTAATAGAATTATCACAGATATAACACGTTTTTTCTTCAGCCATCACATCATTGTCAAATGACGGCAATAACATACAGTTATCAAATATGTTTTTTTCTAAAATACTTGTAAAATTTCGTTCTGATATTGTTTGCATATGTTAATTACCCCCATGGTTATTATAACATATGCCACTATTAATGTCAATAATTTATCAAAAAAGTATTGACAAATTAAATGTCATATGATATAATATCAAATACTTCGGTATGCCGGAGTGGCGGAATAGGTAGACGCCCGGGACTTAAAATCCCGTGAGATTAATTTCTCGTACCGGTTCGATTCCGGTCTCCGGCACCAATAACCATTTTAATTATAACGCGGGGTGGAGCAGCCCGGTAGCTCGACGGGCTCATAACCCGTAGGTCATAGGTTCAAATCCTATCCCCGCAACCA
>WREN01000364.1 GCA_009779295.1 Oscillospiraceae bacterium
AAAGACGCGGACAATATACCGTACTACGATATATTGACAGAGCGTTCGGTGTCAACTTTTGAAAAAGCGTTGAAACTTATTAATAACGACTACACTTATTCATTTGTAAAAGGCTGGGAAGACAAAAAAATTATACCAATGTTCGCAAACGGTAACGGACTTTTATTAATGACGCAAATCGGTATAATCCAACAATTAAGAAATATGGAAATCGATTTTGGATTACTTCCGGTACCTAAATTGAACGAACAGCAAGAAAAATATCTCTTGAATATCGACGGTCACGCGCAGCTCATGGCAATTCCGATAACTGTGCGTGAAACGGAAAAAGTAGGCGCGATACTCGAAGCACTTTCGTATTATTCGCATAAATACCTTGTGCCCGCATATTACGATGTGAATTTGAAAACTAAATTTTCAAGAGACAATGAATCGTCGGAAATGCTCGATATTATAATGGACGGCCGGATATTCGATTTCGGTTATGTTTACGATAATTGGGTAATAGCATTTCAATTCCAGTATCTTATAAGAGAAAAAGCTATTAATTATGTTTCCAAGATAGAAAGCTTATTGCCCACGGCCGAAGCGCAGCTCAAAAAAATTCTTGACGCTTATGATGCGATTGAATAGTGAGGTAATATTATGAGTAGCTTTGAATACAAATCATTGTTGGAATTGAACAATAAACGCGAAATAATTGCCGGAAGCGCGGAAACGCTCAATGAAGCATTGATGCGCGGCGCTGATTTGAAAATCGAAACGGTTTTCCGGCATGACGAACATATGGATATAAATTCTCCAATTAAAGATCATGTCCGCGAAGTATCGGAGTTTCCCGCGACTATCGTTGTTGACGGGCGATGGTCGACTTCGTTTATGACAGTCCGTCAGCCCGCGAACGTTCCGTTCGGATTCGGTCCGCGCGCGTCGTTATCGTTGTTCATGTATAATCAGGACGGCTCGCAGGCTATTGCGCGGCCTTATCTCGACGGCGGCGCGATAACCGGCGTCAAGGGTCAATGCGAGCCTTACAGTTATTCCGAACATGAAAAAATGCGTTATCTTTCCTGTTATGATAGAGGAACTAACGCGCCCTGCGATAATTTTATTTATGACTTTGACAGCTTCCGGTTTCTCGTATGCGACCGTTACCGACCGCTATGTTCTATAGACAGCAACGGAGATTTACTCGCTGGCGATAAAGAAAAGCTGTTTGATTCTCTACGTTCCGGCGCTGACATCAAAGTGGGAATATCCGGCATATGCGATGAATTGCCGGGAGCTAAATCTTTTGAACATGTAGTATATATCAGAGCGGCGTTCTTGTATCATTATCAGGAAAGCGGATTACTCGTCGCCGAAACACATCCGTTTGTGCGCGTAGCGCCGGATATTCCGATGCGGTATGCTACAGAGAATTGGGATTATTGCTGGACGATTGTACGTACCGACGGCGATTGTTCCATCATGCGCATGGATCCGCACACATTAAAATTCACCGAATTGAAAAAACATTATAAAGTTACTTGGTTCGGGTCGATATAATGAACCTTTCGATGTTTATAAACGTCTTTATAAACAGAAGGTGATAGAATGGATATAGCAGAATTTGAAAATTTGTTTGTATTAAGCAAACCCGCGCTTGAACGGTTTGTATACTTCAGAATGCCGTCAAAATCCGACGCTGACGATATAATTCAAGAAGCAGCGGTTTCAGCGTATATGAATATGCACGCGATCAACAATCCTGAAAGTTTCAAGGCGTGGATTTTGAAAATCGCCGCGAATAAATGCAACGATTTTTATCGCAAACTTGCGAAACGTTACGAAATCCCGTTGGATGAAATAACCGAAAACGTTGTTTCAAAGAATCAATACGGTATTTCTACTAAAGAGGTCGTTCGCGAAACGCTGAACGGTTTGATGAATAAAGATAAACAAATCCTGTTTTTGTATTATTTCAAAAACAAACCGCAGGCAGAAATTGCGAAACTTTTGAATATACCCGTCGGAACAGTGAAGAGCAGGTTGCATACTGCGAAACAAAATTTCAAACAAAACTATCCGTTCCCGCCTAAATTGAAAGGAGAAACGCAAATGAAAACTTTACCCGATATTATGCCGGAATACAAAATCACGCAATCAAAAAAAGCACCGTTTGAAGTACGGTGCGAAGAATTGATGGGGTGGTCGATAATTCCAAAGTTAGGAGAAAAATTGACGTGGGCAATATATGACTACCCTGAACGGAAACGTTCAGAAACGACGAAAATGGAAGTTAACGGTAGAGCAGAAGTCCACGGAATCGAAGGCGTTGAAATCATTGCAGTCGAAGAAGATCCGAAAGATTTCAACGCGACGGACGGTAGCAGATCAGTCGAACGCAGATTTGTCGCACAACTGACCGATACGCATTGCCGGTTTCTTGCGGAAAGTCATGTCGAAAACGGTGTGAGGAAATATTTCACGTTTTTAGACGGCGACGAATTCCATCCGAACTGGGGATTCGGCGAAGACAACTGCGGCAAGGAA
>WREN01000365.1 GCA_009779295.1 Oscillospiraceae bacterium
AAACGATAAATTGATGCGTGAGAACGCTATGCACCTAAAGACTATGGTCAACTTTGAATCTATGGATCAGGAGGCGCCCGATGACCTTGCAGCTAACAAAAAAACATAATTTCGACGTCGTGTTTGACAGCCAGAAAATTTTCCGGCTAATACTCGAAGCTATGTCTAATCCTACGAGAATTGTAAATATAAGTAAATACGGTGACGATTCAGTATTTTTAACCGTTGCGATGACATTGCTCGACAACGAAGTTAGTTTCAATACCTGTGGTAACGAAACTTTATCGGAAGAAATTTCATCGTTGACACTCGCAAAAAGAGAATCTTTAGAATACGCGGATTTTATTTTCGCAAGCGATATAAATTGTATAGAAAACGTCAAGTGCGGGACGCTTGCCGATCCGCATAAAAGCGCGACGGTTATTATCCGTAACGACGGCGAACCTGCTTGTCAGTTGACATTCGAAGGACCGGGAATCAACGACCGGGCTATGGTTCAGGTAACGCAAATTGTATACGACGCTGTTACTTTGCGCGACGCGCAGAATTACGAATACCCGCAAGGGATCGACTTGATTTTTGTTTCGGGTGCGGGCGAATTGTTCGCCATTCCCAGACTTGTAAAGGCGGTGCAATAGGATGGCATATGTAGCTGTATCGGGCGGCAAGGAAGCTATCGAGGAAAGCATAAAACTGCTGGATTTTTATAAAAGCGGAACGGATAAAGACATTGAAATCGAAGCGATCGAAAACAAATTATCGCTGCTTGTTGACCGCGTAATGAGCGAAGCCGGATTATATTCCAAAACTTATGCCGCGCTTGCTATCAAACAATGCGAGGGTTCGATGGAGGAAGCGGTATTTTTACTGCGGGCTTACCGGTCTACACTCACGCGGAATTATTATACTAATGTTGTAAATACCGAAGAAATGCGGATAGTACGCCGCATATCCGCCGCGTTCAAGGACATAATCGGCGGGCAATTACTCGGCGCGACTTATGATTACACTCACAGGCTGATAAATTTTGACGACCACCCCGTCGCTTCGCGCCACCCCTCCGATGGAGAGGAATTAGAAGAAATCATCCCGTTCCAGCGTGTTTCCGATGAGTTGAAAAAGGAAGGTCTTATTGACAGCTATAACATAAACGACCAACGTCCGCATGACGTGACCGTGAATATGCTTGAGTTTCCGGCTGACAGAAGCGCGCGATTGCAAACCCTTTCACGCGCGGATACCGGTTTTATTTCAGGACTTGCTTATTCATCGCTGCGCGGATTCGGGCAGGTGCATCCGACTGTCGGAGAACTTCGCTGCGGTTACGTTGAGTTATATGTACCCTATCAATCAGAAGATATTTATATAGGCGAAATTTTAATAACCGAGGTCGAATGTTTTAATTCGGTTGACGATAAAGATAAACTAAAACTCGCGGTGGGTTACGGTGTTGTATTTGGCAGGAATGAAACGAAAGCGATTTCAATGGCTGTCCTTGACCGCGAATTGGATAACGGCGGGCCTTATCCGGCGCAAAACGAAGAGTTTGTGCTGACGCACGGCGACAGTTTGGAGATGAACGGATTTATCTCCCATTTGAAACTGCCGCATTATGTCACTTTCCAGTCGAAACTGGACGCAGTAAGAAAGACGAGAGGTGCGGAACATGAATAAGAATTACAACTTTGCTTTTCTTGACGAGGGTTCAAAACGAGAAATCCGCCGCGCTTCACTCAAAGCGGTCGCCATTCCGGGGTATCAGGTGCCTTTCGGCTCACGCGAACTTCCTATCGGTCGTGGCTGGGGTACGGGCGGTATTCAGCTTACCCTCTCGCTTATCGGGCCTGACGATGTTCTAAAAGTAATCGATCAGGGTAGTGACGAAAGCGTAAACGCCGTCAACATCAAAAAGTTTGTCGGCTTATGTACCGACATCAAAACTACGACCGATACCCGTGAAGCGACACTAATACAAACGCGGCACAGAATACCTGAGATACCGTTGAAAGACGGACAAATCCTTGTGTTTCAAGTTCCGATTCCCGAACCGCTCCGTATCGTCGAAGCGCGCGAGGAAGTCACGAAAAAGATGCACGCCGAAAAAGATTACGCTCCGATGTGGCTTCAGCTATACGAAAGCCTTGTGAAATATAAAAAGGTGACGATTCCGTCCGAATATCCTTGCATGGTAGAGGGTCGTTATATGATGAACCCAAGCCCGATCCCGAAATTTGATAATCCCAAGCTTCACAAAGCCGAATGTTTATATTTATTCGGCGCAGGGCGTGAAAAAAAGATTTACGCCGTTCCGCCGCATACCGAGGTGATTTCTCTCGCATTTGATGACATCCCGTTTGAAAAAGAAAACTTTGCGGGTAAACGGTGCAGGCTGTGCGGAAGCGCCGATACTTATCTTGACGAGATGTTTGACAGGCAAAACGGCGGTAAATTTTATCAATGCTCGGATACCTCGTATTGTAAGGAGGTTCAACGAAATGTTGCTCAATGAAACTCCTGTATTATCAGTTAGGAA
>WREN01000366.1 GCA_009779295.1 Oscillospiraceae bacterium
GAGACAGGTTTGAGGCATTTAAATTCGGGAAGGCGGACACAGCGACGCTTACCATGCGTTATTCGCGGCTGATAACGCCGGACTGCATCATCATTAAAATTGATGATAAATTCAAATATGACTGCTATTCCGGAGAGACGGAACAATGGGAAATTGAAGACGCGGACGATGTTGAAAACCGTCACGCATGGCTTGAAATATTCGTTAAACGATGGGAGAAGGCGAAATGATGAACTTAGGGGAATTGATCGTGGCGGCGATGGAGCCGGTAGGGCTGCACATCGAGCCGGGAACGTTTACGGAAAACTATGACACGTATCTGGTGTACAATTACGACGAAATCCCCGTAATGTTCGCCGACAACGAGCCTCAGTTCATACGCTATCTTGTACAGATACACCTTATCGCGCCGCCGGGGAAGTACACGTATGCGTACAGAAAAAAAATATGGAAATGCCTGATTGAGAATGATTTTACGCACCCAGAAATCATACAGGCGCACGAGTCGAGCAAACTCGGCGGCGGCGAACAGCATTTTGTATATATGACTGAATATACCGCCAGTACAACTGGCGAAGAAGGAGTTGATATTTATGCCTAAAATAACATTCAGCGGTTTAACCGAAACAATCGACGGTATAGAAAAAATGTCTTTTATTCCGGAACACATTATAACAGACATGCTGACAGCCGGAGCGAAAGTTATAAAAGATCGTCAGCGTTTTGAAATTTTAAAACGCGGATTAGTTGATACCGGACAAATGTTTGAAAATGTGAAGGTCAGCGATCCTAAAATTGGACGTGAAAACGCTGCAATATTTATAATGCCTACAGGGAAAAGAAGAGAACGCAAATATACAAACAACACAGTTGCTACTCTTGTTGAAATCGGCGCAAGAGGCATTATTAAGGGAATCGGATTAATGGCAATAGCAACAGAAAACGCGGCGGAACCTGCTGGAGAAGCCGCCGCGGACGTATATGAAAGTTATAGTAATATAAGTTGAAAAATGTCTGTGACCCAAAACATGAACGAAGGGTCTTACACCAAAGATTCTTCGCTTTGCTCAGAATGACGATCGGACACTTTTCTCTTATATGACTATATATGCGCAATAAATAGCGCACAAATTAAAATAAAATTATAAAAAGGAGCGATAGACATGCCAAAAGTAGGTGCGGAATATCCGAGATACGCGACAATAAAAAGCGATCCGGACGCTGCAATATTAAAATATGACAAAGTAGAATCGATGGGCGAACTGGCAAGAGCCAATATAGCTATACAGTTCGCCGAGGGCGAATATTACGCCGACGACGCTTTATCAGAGCGCGAACGCCGTTTTATAAGCGGCAAAATATCATTTGAGGTCAATGAGCTTCCGTACAAATTATACGCAGAGATGTACGGAGCGGAATACGACGAAACAGAAAAAACGATTTCATCGGGTGCTGACGATTCAGCGCCGTTCGGCGGATACGGATTTTTGAGACAGCGCAAGCTGAAAGGAAAATTGTTCTATGAAGCGATATTCATTCCTAAAGTGAGAGCGGAACTCGGAAACGACGATTCGCAGACGGCGACAAACAACGTCGCGTTCACAGGAGATACGGGCGATTTCACCATATTCGAGCAGAAGAACGACAAAAAGACATGGAGGCGTATAAGCAGATTTGAGGGAGATACTGCTTTGACCGAAGCCAGAACGTGGCTCGACGGGCAATTTATACAGGCTGAACCTTAATAAAGGGAAGGTTATACCTTCCCTTATTTATCGCCGTAATGAGTACGACATTCCGCTATTTCAATCATACCGTTTTCGATACGGTATACAAAACGGTTTTTTTCGTCAATTTCTCTGCTCCAGAACCCCGTCAATTCATATTTCAAAGGTTCAGGATGACCAATACCGTTATTGCCGTGACGCTCTATATCAGTTATTAGTTTATTGATCTTTTTCAACGTCCTTTTATCCTGCGTTTGCCAGTATAAATAATCTTCCCAACCGCGCTCTTGAAAAATTATTCGCATTATTCCATCGGCATGTATGCCGCCTCCTCTAATTCTTCCATCGTTTTTTCAATTAATCCTTTCCCGGCGTTTAAATCTGCTACTACTTTTCTTAAATGCGCTTGATTTGCTTCATTCCAGAACGGATCAGCGGAAATTTCAAACGGTATTTTGCCCTGTTTGACTACAGCTTTTGCAAAAATTGTTATTGCTGTTGTCATATTCAGACCCATATCATCAAAAAGTATTTCAACTTGTTTTTTTAAACTGTCGTCCATTCTGAAGGTAACGCTTGTTGTTGCCATAAAATTAACCCCTTTTAAATTTTTTTGAAAACGGTATTAAATACCGCTGTTATAATTACAGTATATCATAATCTGCTTACATTGTCAATACGTTTTTTAAGGGTGAAAAAAATGCTAAGAGAAATAGAAATAATAATAAACAGTCAAAATTTAACGCTGCTGTATAACGTCGCGGCTATGTTCAAAATACAGGACATTTTGAAAGAAAATAAA
>WREN01000367.1 GCA_009779295.1 Oscillospiraceae bacterium
CGCGTCATACGAGTACAGGGTCTACGGCATAATGGGTCACGCGATGGATTTCCCGATAAAATCAACCGCTGATATGGCAGATTATCAATTCCCGCCGCTGCCGAAAATTTATAATCCATTTAGTAAGGAATATTTCGTAATGCCGGGAGCGGGCGGAGCGTATCTGGAACGCATGTCGGCGATACGCGGATTCGAGAATTTTTTGATGGATTTATATGACGACTCCGCCGAAATTAATAACTTTTTGGACAGGATTACAGACTATTATCTCGAAAATATAGTGAATTTGATTCGCGCCGGAGCGGAGGGGATAGCTTTCGGCGACGATTTCGGTACGCAGGACGGGTTGATTTTATCCAAAGATTTGTTCAGGCACGCGATAAAACCGCGGTTGAAGAGACTAACAGACCCGATAAAACAAGCAGATCTGCATATCCATTTTCATTCATGCGGGCGCGTTTTAGAACTTTTCGAGGACTTCAAGGATATCGGCGTGAACAGTGTGTGGCTGCAAATGCCCGTTTACGATATGGTTGAACTTAGGGACGCCTGCCGTGAATATAATTTTTCCGCCGCGCTTCATCCTGACAGGACCGTTACGATGACGCACGGAACGCCGGAAGATGTGCGCGAATTAATCTTGAAAATAAACGAAGTTTTCAAACCGAAGGACGGAGGTTCATGGTTCTATATCGAAACGGATACTGGATTTCCGTTTGAAAATATCAAAGCATTAGTTGAAACGGTTCATTCAATTTGAAAGGTTGATTTTATGAAAAAACTTCTGGCATTATTAATTCTTATTCTCTTATTAATTTCCTGCGCGGGCAATTCGTCAAACGTAAAGAATCAACAAAACACAAACAATTTCAATGCGGAAGTCGAAACCGAAATCGATGAGCGGCAGGCGGTTTTGAATTTATATAAAGAGCCGAACGTCGATTACGGCGAGTATGAATTCAAAATGCAGCTCCGCCAATTCTCCAACGACAGCTGGGGATCGACCGACGTTATCGCGGAAGAGGAGTCCGGTGATATCGTCAACGACGCGATCTACCGCAGGAACCTCGAAGTCGAAGTCGCGCTGAATATAAAATTTACGCCGGTTTGGGTCGATCATGGTGCTCAGTTCAATTCGCTCGGAACTTCGGTTATGGCGGGAGACGGCGCGTTCGACGTTGTGTTCACGAGCTTCCAGATCGGGTTCGCTATGGCGAAAGCCGGCTATCTCACCGACCTCGCGACGATGTCAAGTATCGACATTACGATGCCGTGGTGGGATCAGAACCTGATCAAAGAAACGTCCGTGCTGAACAAAGTCCATTACATGACGGGCGACATCGTGACCGTTGACAAGCGGGGAATGTGGTCGATGATGTTCAACAAAGACCTGCACGCGCAGTACAATATGCCGGATATGTACGAAATCGTCAAAAAAGGCGAATGGACGATGGACAAGCTCGCGGAATTCTGCAAAGATGTATACATTGATCTCAACGGCAATGGTACGTTCGATAAAGAGGATCAGGCAGCAATTGCTACTACATACGACTGTATACGCAGTTTCTTTTTCGCAACCGGTTCAAGAATTATCAAAAAGGACGCGGATGATGTGCCATTCTTCGCGCTTGAAAGCGAACAGGCGATCACAAACCTTGAAAAGATTTACAATCTTTTCAGAGGTACGGACAACATAGTTATGTTCGCCAATGAACACGGCGATTGGTCTACTACGCGCGACGCTTTCCTCGAAAACCGCGCGCTGTTTTACATGGAAGTAATGAATTACGTGCAGAATTTGAGGAATATGGACACAGATTTCGGCGTAATTCCGCTCCCGAAGGCGAACGAATTGCAGGATAAATACTACACTAACATCCATTTTTGGGCGTCTGAGGCGGTTATGGTTCCGATCGGACCGGACGATAAAGCCGTTGAACGTGCGGGAATCGTGCTTGAGGCGATGGGTTACGGCGGGTTTAAACATATAAGACCCGCATTCTATGAAGTATCGATCAAAACGAAATTCGCACGCGACGACGATTCGTCGTATATGATCGATTTGATTTTGCTCGGACGCAGCGCGGATTTGGGTTATGTCGGCGGAATGGGCGGTATGCTTGAAAGCCTTGTTTCCAACATCTCGAAACGCAATAACGCGTTTTCTTCGACGATAGAGGCGAACTCGCCGAAAGTATACGCAGAAATAGAAAACCTTATTGAAATTTATGAAGAGCTTCCTTAAAAAAATTTAAATATGAAATCTCGGAGGGAAAACAAATGTTAAGAATTGGCATAATCGGTCACGGCGGTATTTCATCTGTTCATAAAGACGCGTATAATCAGTTAAAAAATCAAGGATATGAAGTTTCCATCGACGCGTACTGCGATATAAGACAGTCGCAGCTCGAAAATCTCGGCGACGCGCGCGGATATCTGGAAATCGACAAGTTTATGGAAGGTGAAAGGGGCAAACTTGATGTCGTCAATATTTGTCTGCCGACTTTCCTGCACTGCGACACC
>WREN01000368.1 GCA_009779295.1 Oscillospiraceae bacterium
ATGAACCCTTCGTCGTCGCGGCCTTGAATAACACTGGTTTCCTTTATCACGTCAACACCGGCCTTTTTCAACTTCGCCGCAACACCTGTAACCAGAGTTTTAACGACTTTGTTTTTCCTGTCGATAACAAAGTTATGGTCGATTTCCGCACCGTTGAATTTCACGCCGTATGATTCGCTGTGTTTCGCGTAATCGTAAATCTTCGCGGAGTACAATAACGTTTTGGTCGGTATACAGCCTTCATTGAGGCATACGCCGCCCAATGCGCGACCTTCTATCAAACACGTTTTCAAACCGCCGTGCGCGGCTCTTTCCGCGGCGTTGTAACCCGCCGGGCCGCCGCCCAATATTATTAAATCGTATATCATGTGATTACCTCATTTCGCAAGCAATAGATTGAAGTTTTCGAGATTGAAGCAGAGATCTTTCAGGAATTTCGCCGCCGGCGCGCCGTCGAGCGCACGGTGGTCGAACGTGAGAGAGAGTCCCATCGCGGTGTAGAATACGTCTTTGCCGTCTACTTCCTTCACCCTGCGCATCAATGTGTCTACGCCCAAGATACCCGTTTGCGGCGGATTTATTACCGGAGTGAAACTTTCTACTCCCAGCGAACCTAAATTCGTAACCGTGAAAGTCGCGCCTACAAGTTTGTCAGGTGAGATTGAACCTGCCTGCGCTTCTTTTATGATCGCTTTCGTCGCTTTGGCGATTTCGTTGAGCGACATTTTATCCGCATTAAACAGCGTCGGAACGATCAATCCGCGGTCTGTATCTACCGCTACGCCCATGTGAACATCGTCGAAATAACGCATCGTTTCTTCTTCATACAAATAATGCGCGTTCAAATCCTTGTGATTCTTCAATGTTTTCGCGACGGCGTAGATGACAATATCGTTAAGCGTGATGTTTTCCAACGCGAATTTCTCCGCGTTCGCTTTAACCAAAGCGCGGTATTTGTTGATTTGCTCGGCGTCGAACGACGAGTTCAGCGTGAGCTGCGCCATGGTGCTGAGCGAAGCGTGCATAGCCTTCGCAATAACTTTGCGGATATTCGGCAGTTTAACGTCTGTGTAGTTTTCTTTTATTGTTTTAGTTTCTTTAACTTCAATTACTTTTTCAACAACCGGCGCAATAGGTTTCTCAATAGTTGCCTCCGGTGCTGCCGGCACCTTATCAAGAAGCGTATTGATATCACGCTCGACTATCCTGCCATTCGGGCCTGTCGGAATTGCTTTCGTGATATCCGCATCCGTCTTTTCCGCGAGATTTTTTGCGCGTGGGGAAATTTTAATCTTTAAGTTATCGTCCGTTTTCGTTTCAACGGCTACATCAACTTTTTCCCCTACATTACCAATTGAACACACAGGATCAAGGCACGGAACGTCTTCCCCTTCTTCCGCCATTATTTCAAGCAGAACGCCGTCCACGGTTGATTTCTCCTCAAACGACGATTTATCCGTTTCATACGAAAACAATACGTCTCCGACTGAAACTTCATCACCAACCTTTTTATTCCAAGCGGTGATTACACAGCTTTCTACGCTTTGCCCCTGTCTGGGCATTATAATAATCGTTGCCATTTTTTTATCCTCCTAATTATGTTATGCAATTATAATTTCTACATCATTAGCTATAGCTTCATTTGTTATATCTTCAGGCAAATCTTTGTCTGTAATTATAATGTCAATATCGGCTAAATTACAGAATGTATACGGCAGTATTTTATCAAGTTTTGAAGCGTCCATAAGTACGACCACTTTCCTTGCTTTTTCTATCACCATTTTTTTTAGTTCGCATTCCGTATAGTTCCCGCTCGTCAATCCGTTATGTAAGGATGTTCCCGACGGTGTTATAAACGCCACGTCAATGTTAAAATCGTTCAGAAACCTAAGCGCCTGATTCCCCGAAACGGAAATATTGTCGCGGTTCAGCATACCGCCTACGATATTCACGATCGGTTGATTCTTTTTCAAGAGTTCGATCGCGATGTTAGGTCCTGTGGTAGTGATCGTTAGTCTCTCATCAGGTATAACCACCGCAAGCCGCATCATCGTCGTACCCGAATCGATGAAAATCGAACGCCCCGTTTCAATATACTTGATAGCCTGTTCCGCGATCCTGTCTTTCGCGGGAATATTTTCGTGTAACCTTTGATTGAACGCGTCTTCCATGGAAGTCGTTATAAATTTCATCGACCTTGCGCCGCCGCGAACTTTGATCGCTTCGCCCTGCACCTCAAAATATTCGATATCTCGCCGTAATGTCATGCTTGATACGTGGGGAAACATTTCTTCAAGTTCGTGCAGCGAAACGAACGGTTTGGCGTTCAATAGCGTTTTGATAGTTTCCCTTCTCGCGGTATTCATAATTTTTCACCTCATATGTTATTGTTTAAACTATTTTCGTGAATATTAACATAATTATATATAATTATAACATATAAATTATTTTTTGTCAATGATAAGTTGATTTGCTTGACATAATTTAAAACGCGTGTTATAATTTATTTAGAGTAAAGGAGG
>WREN01000369.1 GCA_009779295.1 Oscillospiraceae bacterium
ATAATTTTGTAAATGTCAATAGCTAATTTACAAATTCTTTGTATATTCCGCACAAAGCTGATTCGAAATCAACTTCGTCAACGCCGATTATTATATTAAGCTCGCTCGAACCTTGGTCGATCATCCTGACATTTACGCCGGATTCAGCGATGGCTTTAAAGACGCGCGCCGCCGTACCTTTAGTGTTTTTCATACCGCGCCCAACCACGGCGATAAGCGCAAGCCCGTCTTCGATGTGAATATTATCCGGCTCGACCGCCCTGCATATGGCTTCTTTAATGTAATCCCTGTTCCCGTTCAAAGCCGCAGAAGATAAAACAATACTCATCGTATCAATACCGGACGGCAAGTGTTCAAACGAAATCTCCTGCTTTTCCAATACTTCAAGAACACGTCTACCGAAACCAATTTCAGCGTTCATCATATCCTTTTCGATTATTATTACGCTGAAACCTTTCTTGCCCGCGATACCTGTTACCAATGTTTTGTTATATTCTTTGCACTCGGAAACTATCATCGTACCTGCGTCGTCAGGAGCGTTCGTGTTGCGGATATTTATCGGAATTCCCGCGACCTTTACAGGGAACACAGCGTCCTCATGCAAAACAGAAAAACCCATGTACGAAAGCTCCCTGAGTTCGCGGTAAGTAATTATATCGATAGTTTTATAATCGTTGACGATTCGAGGATCCGCCATCATGCAACCGGAAACGTCAGTCCAATTCTCGTAAACGTCCGCCATAACCGCACGCGCTACAATAGAACCGCTTATATCCGACCCGCCGCGCGAAAATGTTTTGATAGTGTCATTTGGCATTGAACCATAAAAGCCGGGAATAACGGCGTGTTCATGTTTGCTCAATACACTTTTTAATACTTCATTGGTTTTTTCGCTGTCAAACACACCGTTCTCGCCGAAGAAAATCACGTCAGCCGCGTCGATGAAATCGTAACCGATATACTCCGCCATGATCAAACCGTTCAGATATTCGCCCCTACTCGCCGCAAAATCGCGTCCGGCTTTATTTATAAACGCGTCTTTGATTTGACGGAATTCATTCTCAAGCGACAAATTCAAATCAAGCCCTTTTATAATCTCGCGGTAACGGTTAGTTATCTGTTCGAATATCTCTTCAATATCGCCGCCTTTTGCCGCCGCTTCGTAGCATTGGTACAGCATGTCGGTGATTTTTATATCTTCCTTGAAACGTTTCCCCGGCGCAGACGGAACTATATACTTCCGGCTTTCTTCGGCTTTGATTATCTTGGCTGCTTTTTTGAATTGTTCGGCGTCGGCAAGTGAAGTACCGCCGAATTTTACTACTTTTATCATAAATTTAACCCCTTTAATAATTTTTTAATAATAACATTAAAAATGTTGATTCGATTTCGCACCAATTTCTTTTAGTCCTGGGTTCACCGAAAGAAAGATGATTCCCCTGCACCGCATAACCCGACATTTCTTTTATCCATTTAGCCGGAAATATATATGTACCGTTTTCTGTTTTGAATTTCTCCAGATAATTTAACAATTCGCTGAACCATTTCGTTTTTCTTGCGGGCGGATATTTAATTATATTCTGCGCGTAGAATAATAACTTCGGCATATTATCATATCCCGCTGCGTCGAACCATCCGGGGTATTTCGGGTCCCAACCCTGACCATAATATTTTTTATTATCCCAAATTAATATTCCGTAACCGTCTACGACATTCGCGTTGAACTCATCGGTGGAAATATAATCAATCACGTCGTTTATCTTTTGATCCACCGCCAGATCGTTCAACTCGTATAAGCGGAACATCCCGAGGACGTCGTAAATGAAAGGGTAGTTAAATTCATCATTCCGGAATTCCGGTTTGATGAACTTTTTATCTCTCCATCTTATCGGAACGAAAGTAAGTTTTTCGCGGTCTTCATCGCTTATATAAAAATCGTAGGTTTTCATTTGCACAAAACGATGAATCTTATCCAATTTATTCAGCATGAATTTCATTATATCATCGTTTTTAATTCCGGCAAGGCTGAATATATTCGCGGAAATCCATTTTTCTTCAAACCGATTTATATAAATCTCCGCCGCTTCCGTGAGCGATTGCAAACCGCCGTGCAAACCAAGCTGCACCAGTTTCGGTATTGCGTTTTCAAGGCAAAGGTCAAAACTGCCGTGTATATTATAATGTTCCGATAAATTTTTAAGCCATTTTTGTACCAATGGATATTCCAGCAATTCCGGTTCGATTTTTTTCGCGAGCCGTTCATCTTTCAATAATTCCCGCGCTACCCTGTAACGAATGGGCGCTTCGGCTTTCTCAAGTAACCAATCGATCATTTAAATATCTCCTTATTTGTTCAATGTCCGTAGCTTGCAGATCACATTCGATGTCCGTTGTGATATTATCGCCGAGCCATACCGTGTGGATCAATTCAGGATCGACTGTAATCTTAAGCATATTCAAATCGTGTTCGGTAAATTCCGTCGCTGTAACGAGCAGAATCATTCCGGCGTCAATCAAA
>WREN01000370.1 GCA_009779295.1 Oscillospiraceae bacterium
ATCTTTTATCATAGGAGTTTTATCATTGGCGTTAGCATATATTAATTTAGATAAAGATAAAAAGTCTACTATTAAATTTATAATCGAAGGAATATTCTATTTAACTTTAGCGATTATTAATGTTATAACGTTTTAATCTAAAAGACCGAGCAGCAATTGCCCAGTCTTTTCATAATCTACAAACCGCCCTGACCAAACTCGCTTCCGCTTCGATTTTCAACGGCAACGCTATCACTTCAAACTTCGGAATACCATGCAGTTTCTCCAGATTCGTGACGTTTTCAAGGATGAAAATGTCATTCGCCAGCAACAATTTATGCACCGGAAACGGATAATAATCCGGCGAAGGTGTGTCGAGGGCAAGCATTTTAATTTTCTTCGAAACGAAAAATTCCGCCAAGTCCAAACTAATCGCGGGATAATCCGTGAAATATTTCGGCTCGTGATAATATTTATCAAAACCTGTATGAATAATAACGACGGAAGATTCCTTAACTGCATCTATATTGTTGATGTCAAACAAAATCCCCTCGCCGATGAAGTTGCCGATAGGATAATCCGCAGCGGTTTTGTCGCTTGCAATCATATGTTTCGGCATATCGATATGCGTTCCGGCGTGCATACAGGTTGTCAAATTATTAATTATACAATTTCCATGTTTGTACTCATCTAATTGCACACAAATATCTCCCGGGTAAACGGGAGTATTTTTGTTTATAACGTGAGAAATATCAATCAAATTCATCATGTTCAAGAAATTTTATCTGTTCTTTTGCCAATTTGAATTTCAACGCGCCGAGGCTGTCCTCAAGCTGCGAAACGCTCGAAAACGCGCACAACGGTACACAATTCAAACCGCTGTCACGCGCGTAAGCTAACGTTAGCGCGGCAATACTGTAACCTGTTTCCGCGGATAATTTTCGCAAACGTTTTGATCTCCGTATGTTTTCGGGGTAATATCCGTACATATTATTCGGACCGGGTTTCGAATTATCAACGAACCATCCTTTCGCCTGCGAGCTGAACGCCAGCAACGGAAATTGGCTTTCCTTGTACCAATTAGCTTCAATTTTACACACGGGGACCTGTGTTATTTCGCCGAACGCATGCTGCGTTGTCAAACCCAAACTATAATGCGCTTGCGAACATTCGATCGGTGGAAGATTGTTCGCTTTCGCATACGCAATTGCTTTAACAATTCGCGGCACCGCCCAATTGGAAACTCCGACGGCGCGTGTTTTGCCGCTTGTTACCAAATATGCGAGAGATTCGGCGATTTCCTCGATGGGTTTCTTAACATCATCTCGATGAACGATGTGAACGTCGGAATAATCGATTCCGATTGCCAGCAACGATTCGTCGAGGTCAGTTTCGATTTCCTGCTGCGACAGACGCGAAACGAACATAGTCTGTAAATCCGGATGGCTGCCTTTGGTTATAATCGTCGAGTTTTTCCGAGCGTCGCGGGTTTTCAACCATTTGCCGAGCGCGATATCGCAGTTGCCGCCGGAATATAAACGCGCCGTATCGAACGTCGTGCCGCCGAGTTCGGCGTAACGATCCATTATTGCGAAGCAAACCAATTCGCGGTCAGCAGCTCCCAACCTACCTGCGCCGAGCGCGATTTCGCTGAATTTAACGCCTGAGGGTAACGTAATAAACTTCATGTCAAACATCTCCTTTATATTCCGCGCGTCTGCCCGGACATTTCAAAATCGGGCATAACGCGCAGTTTTCGAAATTATCCGCGCTTGTGAAATAAAATCCGGATACGGATTTTATCGGCAGCATGAGAAAACTATCCGTCAACCTAACCCCGACGCTTTCGTATACGTCGCCTATCAAGTCGAAGAGAACCGTTTGTTCGCTGATCGGCCATTCTTTCAGCGAGCCGGGACTCATCTTCGACAAATAACCGGTTATATTGAATTGTTCTTTCACGGTTTCGGCAAGATGAATTACTGCCTTAATCAGAATTATTTCCTTGATTCCGTCAGCCCAGAATTGTTCGAATTCGTCGTCTAATGTCTTCGACCAAGCCTCAACTTCTTCGCCGCACGTGGCAATGTAGGGAAAAATTCGGTTGATTTTGTCAACGTTCTTGCGGATTAACGGATTTATAATCTTTTTGCCTTCGATGACGACGTAATCTTCGCCCTTTTCGTCAATTGACGCAACGCCGTACATCGCTTTCGGACGCGCTACGCTCAAAGCGTCAGCTAACATTTTCGCAACAATTGGTTCGTCTTCATCGCCGGAATCGATTTTAAACCGTTTCAAAACTTCATCTATCGTTACTGTAAATTCAAAATCGTTTAATATATATTTATTCATCATGATTTACCTTCTGCTCATCTTTTCATAACATTCATTGTACCAGAGCGCGTTATCGACCGGAGTATTCGCCGGAATATGGTTTCCGACAGCCATGAAGAACCCCGGATATTTCTTCCCGATGTCCATACAGCGCTTGACCTCGTTGTATATATCTTCTTTCGAGCCGTCAAGCAAAATC
>WREN01000371.1 GCA_009779295.1 Oscillospiraceae bacterium
GAACGCTATGCACGGCTTTGAAACCTTTTGAATCGCGTCGAACATCAGGAATCGGTCGTCGGGGTAGAATACCAACTGCTTCGGCTTGCCCGTGATGAATCCGCTTTGCTGCCCGCGCTGCGTCTTGCGCGCGTTGTACAGGCACACCATGTGGAAATCCACATCCCAATTCTCCGCTTCCGCCTGCAAAATCGTTTCAGGTACGTGCGTTCCCAATCCGGTAATCACGCCTGCCGAACGTATCAATCCGAGCCGTTTCTGAATCTCCTCCGTTTGCCTCATTTCGCACATGTAATCGAACGAGCCGCCTTGATGGTATATCGCTATCGGCGAACATTCCATCATCTGGTGGATGTTCACCGCGAGGTCAATCGCCGGATAGCTTTGAAACATGATGTGCATTTTGCCGCCTTCGTTGCGGAATTGTCGGATAACGCGCAGAATGAACGGGCTTCCTAACGCCATATAAGCGTTGACGCCGTTCGCCTCCGCCTCAAACAGCGCCTGAACGCATTTGTCGGCGGTGTAATAGTCGAGCATTTCTTCTCCGCTGTGGATGTCAGGAATGTACGAATGTCCGCTGAACGGGTTGTCGCCGAGGATCAGGCGCGTTATTTGCGTGCCGAAAAAGTCTACGGTTTTAATCATAGTAATAGCTCCTTATCATTTTTCTTTTATCCCAAATACTATCCAACGTCCATCAATATCTTCTATAGTAAATTCACGATTATTATAATCCGTTAATTGAAGTTCGCGAATAATCTTTGCTCCTTTTTCAATAAATTCATTTTGTAACGCTTCTTGGTCGTCGGTAATAAAATATGCGTCCTCACCATAACCGTACAATTCTCTGTTCGGATATACCTTGTCAGTGTTTGCCATTGTCAAAACAATTTCGGTATTATCACGGTAAAGACAAATGTGCGGTTCTTTCACATCTAAATACTTAACTGCTCGGAATCCCATTACGTTCACATAAAATTCGGAAGTCCGCTCAATATCAGGAGTCGGAAAAACACAAAGCAAACTATAAAGATATTTTTTCATACTTACCTCCACTCATTCACTTGCTCCCTTAATTGGGTGATTAATTTATTGTAAATTGAATTCAATAATTCTACTTCATCATGATTTACGGTAACAAACGTATCATTATTAAACTTCGTTCCACGCTCTCCCATAAAACTAATACACGACAGTAGCGTGTAAAATGTTACCGCTTTCCTTTGAGTGGCGGTCGCTTGCAATTCGTCAAGCCAATAATCAATATACTTCGTATCCGCTTCCATTAAAAGCAATGCCATATTCGTAAGCCCCACAACTTCAAGAGGGTCGCCGTAACCCATTTCGTCAATATCAACAATGCCCGCCAATTTCCCGTTATGGATAAGTACGTTCTTTGTTGATATATCGTCTAAATACGCTTTGGGTTTCACATTTGCGAAATAAACTTTGTTTATTAAATCCGCAACGGCATCGCAAACGCTGGGGTCAAAAACTTTGTTCGCTGTTATACTTTCGCGGAATCTTTGGATGATGGTTTTAATATGTTCCTCAGGCAAATAAACAAAACTTTCTACAGGTGCTATATCCGACACTTTCTTTTGAATTTCGACTAATTCTTTCACAATATCACGTTTTTGAAAATCGTTAAGCGTATGGTATACATCGCCTAAATCTTTGCCATGTATATACGTTATAAGGGTATAATATACATCCCCGTACTGTCCGTGCCTTAATATTTTGGGTATTGGTATTTCAAACCGCGCAAGTTCATTCAGCCATTTTACAGAGCCGTAATAATGCCATTTGCTTTCCGTTACCCTTAAAACAAATTCGTCAATTTCTGTTTTTATATAATAAACACTATGACAGAATCCGGTTGGAAAACGCGTTACTTTCATAGGCATTATATTTAATTCGTCGTTCAATATTTTTAATGCAATATCTTTTTTGGTATCCAAATTTACCTCCACTCATTCACTTGCTCCCTTACCGCAGGTATATCGATGTAATCTTCGATAACCTGCTTTTTTAACAGCACATTCGGCACATAGCGGTCATATTTCGGCACTTTGTACTCGTAATTCTTCTTCTCCGTGCGGATAGTTTCCTCACGGATAAAATCGTTAGGATTTACTTCCCCGTTGACAATCGTTTTGATTTTCCCGAGCATATTATACTCCCAGTCCTTCAGCGTCATAAAATACGTCCGCATACCGCCAATTTTATTCCCCGGCATATAATGCTGCAAAATTTTCTTCAGCGTGTTGTAATTCCGATGCCCCATCCACGGCAAAATCCCGATTTCGCCGTTCTCCATATCTATCACGTTGTACTTATCCAAATTCAGTTCCGCGGCGATTCGCCGCCCCTCGCGCAAACGTGCCACGGCGTTCGCGCCGAGGTACGGATATTCCGTCTGCTCGGTCAGAACTCCCCTCATTCGCTGCAAAATGCGGTCGTGCGTCAATGCCCTATCGCCCGGCCACAAGTACCGCAGCGTTTTCGGCA